>JAFAQG010000443.1 GCA_019246575.1 Acidobacteriaceae bacterium | reverse complement strand
CTTTCGTATAAGCGCATTCTGTGTCGGCTTGCCCGGCTGAATGTAGACAATGCCCACATGTTTCTGCCCGCACCAGGTGCGGAACTGCCGGCTCGTGAACTCGGGGCCGTTGTCGACTCGGATCGCGCACGGCAGTCCACGGCTCCCGGCCACACGCTCCAGGGTATCGATCACACGCGCGCTGCCCAGCGACGTCGCAATCCGAATCTCCAGGCATTCCCGCGTATAACTATCTACCATCGTCAGCGCTCGCAGACGCTGTCCGGATGCGGTTCCATCGCTTACAAAATCCATCGCCCATTCTTGATTGGCGGCCGTCAGCCGCGCCGTCGGCGAGGGCGCCCGGTACAGCTTTCGACGGCGGCAGCCGCGCACCCGCAATTCCAACGCGCGATACAGCCGCCACACACGTTTGTGATTGGCTGCTTTCCCCGAACGGCACAGCAACACCCTCAACCGCCGATACCCGAAGCGGGGATGCTTTCGCGCCAACTCCCTCAACTCTTCCTTCATGGGCGCGTCCTTCTGCTCGACGGCTCGATACCGATAACTGCTTCGTTCTACTTCCAACAGCTCGCAAGCCCGGCGCTCGCTCATCTGGTAGTGCTCGATGGCGAACGCCACATCCTCACGACGGCTTACGAGCTCCATCCGTTTTTTTCTATGACTCCTTTCAGCACCTCGCGATCCAGCGTCAAATCCGCAACGATGTGCTTTAAACGCCGGTTTTCCTCTTCCAAATGCCGCAGCCGGCGCGCATCGTCCGAGCTCAATCCTCCGTACTTCTTGTTCCAGCCATAGATCGTGTGTTTGCTCACCCCGATCTCTCGCCCGATATCCTCGGCTGTGCGCCCGCCCTCCAGTTGCTTCAGCGCGTTCACGATCTGCTCTTCACTGAATTGCTTCCTTTTCATCTGTACCCTCCAAAACATTTAAATCCTATCTTGTTTTGGCAGAGTTTTTGGGGAGCAGATCATAACCACCGAAAAATGTAGTCCAGGATGGATTTCGCGTACGGGATCTGCCGGTTCCCCGTCCAACCGCTCGGCTCGAACCGAACATGCGAGAACTTGTCGACCAGAAATTTCAAAGGTACGCCGTATTGAAGCGTGAGGCTGATCGCGACTGCCATGGAGTCCATGAGCCCGGAAATTGTGGAACCCTCTTTTGCCATAGTGACGAAGATTTCCCCGGGCGATCCGTCCTCGTACATCCCGACCGTGATGTATCCCTCATGCCCTCCGATCGAAAATTTGTGGGTAATGGAATTATGCTCGTCGGGCAGCTTGCGACGGCTTGGGACCGGCTTGGTCTCTATCGAAACGGCTGCCGTCATTTAATTCGTGCTCCTTAGCTGTACGGTGTGTATTCACTCCTGGCTCCCCGGACATACCCGTTTTGCGACGTCGTGATCGGCGCGCATCTCCTGAGATGACGCCATATTTGTTTGCGTGTGAGCGCTAAAAGCGTTCATCGCGGCGATGCCAATCATTACTCTCGAAACGAAGAGCCCCGTTGCGACCACGACTTTCGTCGATGGATTCCATGCGATGCGCAAACCAGCGCCCGCGAGTACGATCGTCGAAACGCACGAGATCAGGAATTTCAGCTCTTCCGGGTAGAAGAGGCCTGCAACTGCGCCGGCAATCGCGAATAGCATCGTACTCTGCCATCCATCAAACAATGCGTCCACGAACCGGTGAACAATTGTGCGTACGGGGCCGACGGTGCAGTCCTCTTCGATGTCCGGCAGCGTTTCAGTGAGCAGGTCCGGCATGTTCTGGGCGCGGCCCACGCTACCCCTTCCGGAAAAGCCACCGGACCGCATTAATCACACCGATGATGAGTCCGGCTCCTACGGCGGCGCTTACGAGTATGGCTGTGACCGGCCGTCTAACCGCCACTGCAAGGACCGCCAGTAACCAGGATGAGACTGCCAGCTGCCTTGCTATCGGATGATCCAGGAGCGCGGTAATTCGGCGCTTGCCCGGTTCGCCGGGCACAAAACCCTGAGCATCAGGAATGTGAATGAGCGCGGGGAATACTTTCGTTGTCGCTGTACTTCCCCGTTCTTCATCGATTCGATTCATTGCATTCTTTCCTTCATGTAGCGCGTGATCGAATATTTGCGTTTGTGGCTCTGTGCCTTCGGAGGCGCCGCTCTGTTGCCGGTTTCTGTTCGGCTGATCGCATGGTTTCTTTCGCACGATGGCGGTTCGGGAACCGTCGTGCAGCAGTTGCTCAACTGGAGATCCAACAGCTCATCGACTGCGAACCGATGGCGTTTAAGCGACCAAGTGTCCTTCGGCATGCTCCAAATCACCTTCGAGGCAGTTCTGCTTAGCCATTGCGGCCTGGGCCTCCAGCCAGCAGATGAGTGGCGCATCGCCGACCTCCATCGCGAAGCTGAGGATTGCAAGTTGCGGCCGTGCGGGTCCGCGAATCACAATTTTGACCGCTAGAGTGATGTTCCCCGGGTGGTGTTCAATCGTGAACGGACCGGCAGAAGAGTGCTCGGCCGTAACTACTCGGTTCGCAATTCCGTCCAGTTGCAGATGAACCGATACTGAATCGCAGGAGACGGCAAATACAGACGTACTGAACAGATCGGGCCTGACCTCA
>JAFAQG010000435.1 GCA_019246575.1 Acidobacteriaceae bacterium | reverse complement strand
TGGCCAAGCAAAACAATCTGAGGCTGGCCGCAGCCGGGACACACCCGTTCGCGGACTGGCGCAAGCAGGACATCTATCCGGATACGCGCTACGAAATCATCGTCGAGGACCTGAAAATGGTGGCGCGGGCAAATCTCATCTTCGGATTGCATGTACACGTCGGGGTCGAAGACCGGGAGGCAGCAATCCATTTGATGAACGCGGCCCGTTACTTTCTACCCCACATACTGGCGTTGTCCACCAATTCACCGTTCTGGCTCGGAATGGACACGGGACTGAAGTCGTACCGTTGCAAGGTTTTCGATAAATTTCCACGTACCAACATTCCGGATTACTTTCAGAGCTGGGCCGAGTACGACAACTTTGTCAACCTGCTTGTCAAGACGAACTGTATTGATAACGCGAAAAAGATCTGGTGGGACATCCGGCCGCATCCGAATTTCCCCACGCTGGAATTTCGGATCTGCGACGTACCCATGCGGGCGGACGAAACAATCGCCATCGCGGCACTGATTCAGGCAACCGTTGCAAAGCTATACAAGTTGTATGAGGCGAACCAAGGGTTCCGTTTGTACCGGCGCGCGCTCATCATGGAAAACAAGTGGCGCGCGCTGCGTTACGGCATTGAAGGCAAACTCATCGATTTCGGGAAAAAAATTGAAGTTCCGGAACGCGATTTGATCCACGAATATCTCAACATTGTTGACGACGTCGTGGACGAGCTTGGGTCACGCGAGGAGATCAACTACATCCATCGAATGCTCGAGCAGGGAACGGGTGCCGACCGGCAGCTGCGCGTTTTTCAAGAGACGGGCGATCTCAAGAAAGTAGTGGATTACATCATCTGCGAAACTGAGTATAACGTCGTGCCTGAAATAGCGAGCGCCGGCGTCGCCTGATGAACACGGAAAGTAATACGAACTCGTTCGATCCCGAGCTGTTGGCGGGCGCCCACAATGCCGTATTTGTGTGCCTTGCTGTTCAGCCACATGAAAAAGCAACCGTAATTACCGATGTGGCTTGCGAAGAGATCGCGGCCAGCATTGTCGCACAGCTGAAATCGGCCGGCTGTAAATTCCGCACGTTTGTGCTCGAGGAACTCGCGCCGCGGCCCTTGAAAGCCATGCCGCAAGAGATTCTCGCCGACATGGAAACCAGCCAAGTGAGCATCTTCGCTGTTCAAGCCCAGCCGAACGAGCTCCGGACGCGCATGCAGATGTGCGAGGTGGTTAACCGCAAGAAGCTGCGGCACGCGCATATGGTGAACATCGACAAACGCATCATGCTGGAGGGAATGCGCGCAGATTTCCGGAAAGTCGATGAGTTGAGTGCGCGAGTTATGGAAATCGTCAGTAAGGCTCGATGGATTCACGCGGCGACTCCTGCGGGGACCAACCTTACTGCGGAGTTATCGCCCGGCTATAACTGGTTAAAGACGAGCGGGATTATCAGCTCCAAGAAATGGGGCAATCTTCCCGGCGGCGAAGTCTTCACCTCACCACTCGAGGTGAACGGGACCTTTGTCGTCGATGGCGTCGTGGGAGATTATCTGTGCGCGAAGTTCGGCGATCTGCGGGACGCGCCACTTACAATTCATATGGAGCGCAACCGGCTCACCGAGGCTTATTCAGACAATAAAGAGTTGCTCGATGAGTTCTGGCGATACACCCATACCGATCCGAACAGCGATCGCGTGGGCGAGTTTGCCATCGGGACGAACATAGGCGTTAGGAATGTTATCGGCAACATCCTCCAGGACGAAAAAATACCCGGCGTGCACATCGCTTTCGGCGATCCTTATGGCTGCCATACCGGCGCTGAGTGGAGCTGTTGCACTCATATCGATGTTGTCGGCCGGAATTTCGACGTTTGGGCGGATGACGTCCGGATCATGCGAGAGGGCGAATTTCTGGTTTAGCCGCGTGCGAGAAATGGTAAACGACGCTTGCTTAGGCGCGCGGATCGGGATTTGACGCGCTTGGTTCAGAACGAGACGTGATCCCCGAGCTCCGGAAGGACTTCAACGCGCGCTGGACTCCGGAGCTTTATCGCAATTTTCTTCGCCGGCTGGACGAATGCGCCGGCACACACGTTGAATTCCGGTGCAATGAAACACCCGTGTTCTTGCCGAAGCCGCTGCTCGACAAGATTGTCCGTTACGGCAGTGAGTTGTACGGGCAATTGGCATCGAATCCCGCCTACCGCGAAGCGTCTGAATCCGCGATTCCGAAACCATTCCGAGTTCCGAACGAAGCACCGCATCCCCTCTTCGTGCAAGCGGATTTCGGGCTGGTGCGGGCGCCGGATGGGGAAATCGAGCCTAAGCTGGTCGAGATCCAAGGCTTTCCGTCTATATATGGCCTGCAGGCCGTAATGGCGGATGCGTATCGCCGCGCCTATCAGCTGGACCCGAGTTTGAGGGTTTTTCTCGACGGTCTCGATGAGAGTGCGTTTTTTGAGCTTTTGAAGCACGCTATTCTAGCCGGGCACGATCCTGAAAACGTTGTGTTGCTCGAGATCGATCCGTTCGAACAGAAGACATTACCCGATTTTCTGGTCACGCGCAAACGTCTCGGCATTCGCATCGTCAACATCAGGGATGTGAAGAAGCAGGGCCGCAAGCTAAATGTGGATGGAATTCCGATTGAGCGCATTTACAACCGCGTAATTGTGGAT
>JAFAQG010000342.1 GCA_019246575.1 Acidobacteriaceae bacterium | reverse complement strand
GGCCTTTACTCTGGAACAGCTTGAATACAACGGCTACACATCACTTCGCATCAAAAGAAAAACTCCGATCGACGAGTCGATTTTCCTGCAGCTCGCCGTCCGCAATCGAAAGAATTTTGGCGAGTGGTTAAACGTCATGTGGGACGATCGGGTCGCCGTAAATATCCTCGGCGCCGATCCTTTCGCCCGAATTGATTCCGATGCTCGTGAAGAGTACCGCATTCTGCAGGCAGGATCAGCCGGCGCGGTGAAGCTGGAGGGTGTGGGTGCTGCCTTGATCGTTACCGCGCCAGAACTACTGCTCGACAAAATCGCCAAGGTTGAGAAGGATTACGATCTGCCAGCAGGGGTTGCAAGCCGACGGAGACCGGACTACAGGCAATCTTATTACGAAGTAACTGCTGCTACACCGGACGAAATGTCGCGCCATATCCAGTTTGCCCGCAGAGCGGGCTTACGCGCGATGGATATCTATTACCGGACGTTTTCGAAAACATGCGGACATTTCGACTGGCGTCCGGAATACCCGAACGGAATGGACGACCTTCGCCGTGTCGTGGAGAGTGTTAAGTCGGCGGGAATTACTCCCGGAATCCATATCCACTACAACAAAGTAAGTAAAACCGACGCCTATGTAACGCCGCGGCCAGATCCACGGCTCAATGTAACAGCGGTATTCACTTTGAAAGATGACCTTAACGAATCCGCACATACCATCACGGTCGAAGAACATCCCCAAGAATGCACGTTGGACGAGGGCCGAAGGATCCTGAAGATACAGGACGAACTGATTACATACCTGA
The DNA here is from genome assembly GCA_019246575.1 of Acidobacteriaceae bacterium. Next base: position 1,266 of record JAFAQG010000342.1, on the reverse strand, counting down.
ATTACACGACAGTTGCTCCCTATCAATTCCTCGGGTGCGAACGAGGCTCACTCGGAACGAAGGCGGCCTCTTATTCAGCGGGAGCAATGTTGGGTCTGCTCGATGTGGATACCTGGCCGGAGTTCGTGCGTGTCACACAGAACACGGATATACAGCAGGAACTCGCCCAACGTCTTGGTGATATTTATCGGCAGGCAGGTTTCGAGTTTGTCTATTTCGATGGCGCGGAAGATGTTCCGGGCCCGGATTATTGGTATACAGTGTCCCGTGCCCAGTGGGTCGTCGAAAAGGGTCTGAGGCCCACGCCGTTGTTTGCTGAAGGTGCATGCCGGTCGCACTTTAGCTGGCACATCCTGACACGCGGCAACGCTTTCGACGTATTTAAACCGGAAGTTCTGAAAGCTGCGACGCGTGAATATCCAGCCAAGGAAGCGGCCCGGGTCGCAAACGATTTCACCGCGATCAATTTTGGCTGGATTGGCTATTGGGCGCCCAGTGACAAGACAATCGGAACGCAGCCGGACATGTTGGAATACGCCACAAGCCGCGCCGCGGCCTGGGATTGCCCCGTCTCGCTCGTGGGTGATCTCGCCCAACTAGAAGCGCACCCTCGCACTGAAGACAATCTGGAGGTTCTGCGGCGATGGGAAGACATTCGAGAGAAACGTTGGTTGACGCCTGCGCAGAAACTCGAACTGAAAAATCTCGACCAGGAGCATACGGTGCTGGTAAATGAACAAGGTTCCTACGAACTGGTCCCATATTTCGAGATTGAAAACGTGGCAGGGAAACGGGCTCCGGCACGGGCCTTTGTCTTCGAAAGACATCAGAAGACTTACGTTGTGTTTTGGCACACGAACGGCAGAGGATTTCTAGCGCTTCCGTTGGATGCGGCAAAAACTAAAGTGATGGCGACGCTCGGAAAGCCTCTTCAGCCTTTGAGCAATGGCCCAAACATCCGGGTTCCGCTGGAGAATCGGCTGTACCTGGAGTGCAATGGAATTTCTCGAGAACACGTGATTGCCGCGTTCCAGACCGCCGAGTTGCTTCATTCATGATCTTACTCTTAGCAGCTCTACTCGTCCCGATTATTCATACAGACTTTGAAGGCGGATCGCTTGGAAAAGTCGAGCGGTTGTCTGAGACGCATCTCCGGTTGGCGGTGCGTGGCGAAGCCGATCAAAACGGCCGTAATCGACAAGCGAATTGGTACTACTTTCGGGTAGACCAAGCACCTTTAAAGGAACTGACCTTCGAGATGGTGAA
>JAFAQG010000219.1 GCA_019246575.1 Acidobacteriaceae bacterium | reverse complement strand
TTTTCCTTTTTTTCAGCGTGGATGGCAGTCGGTTCTTACGCGCTATCTGAATATGTTTACGCTGATTGCGCTAGGGACCGGAGTGTCGTACCTGTTCAGCGTTGCCGCTTCAGTATTTCCCTCGCTGGTTCCGCCCTCCTTCCGGGGCGAGGGTGGCGATATTCCTCTTTCTTTTGAACCTGCAGCAGTCATTACAACGTTGGTGCTGCTGGGTCAGGTTCTGGAGCTCAATGCGCGCAGCCGGACTGGGAGTGCTCTGAAATCTCTGTTGAAACTGGCGCCGAATACGGCACGACGGATTGACAATGCGGGCGAGCGGGATATTCTCATTGACCAGGTAAAAGTTGGCGATACCCTGCGGGTCCGTCCGGGAGAAAAGATTCCGGTGGACGGTGTTGTGGTGGAAGGCAGAAGCGCAATTAATGAATCGATGGTGACCGGCGAGTCGATGCCGGTTGACAAGGAAACGAACTCCCGCGTAATCGCAGGTACGGTGAATACAACCGGGAGTTTTGCCATGCGGGCCGAACGCGTCGGAAGCGATACACTACTGAGTCAGATTGTCCGGCTGGTCAGCGAAGCGCAGCGTACCCGGGCGCCCATTCAGCGTTTAGCGGATCAAGTGGCCGGGTGGTTTGTTCCGATGGTGGTGGCGGTTGCTGTCCTCACGTTTGTTTTGTGGGCAATTCTCGGCCCGGAACCGCGCCTAGCTCATGCATTCGTCAGCGCTGTCGCGGTGTTGATTATTGCGTGTCCGTGCGCGCTTGGACTGGCTACGCCGATGTCGATTACGGTTGGCACGGGACGCGGAGCGGGAGCAGGCGTGCTGGTTCGTAATGCAGAATCATTGGAGGTATTGGGCAAGGCTGACACTCTCGTTGTTGATAAGACAGGCACCCTGACAGAAGGGATACCAAAGCTGATGGAAGCCGAAACGCTCGGCAAATTTTCTGAGAACGAAGTTCTTCAACTGGCGGCTAGTTTGGAGCAGTTGAGCGAACACCCGTTGGCGAGCGCGATCCTTGCTGCCGCCAAAGAGCGAGGCTTGCCGCTGAAGCGCGTGGACAATTTTGAGTCTGCAACGGGCGGAGGCGTTCGCGGGATTGTTGATGCAAAAACCGTGGTGGTCGGCAATGTCGGTTTGCTGAGGACGTCAAACGTCAGCACCGAAGAGCTGATGAGGCAGGCTGAGGCACGGCGGTCCGGTGGCGGATCGGTAATCTTTGTGGCGGTCGATGGCGAGCCTGCTGGCTTGCTAACAGTGGCCGATCCGATTAAGTCATCCACGCCCGAAGTCATTCAAACCTTGCGGAAATGGGGCGTGCAAGTTGCGCTTCTGACAGGCGATCACCGGGATACGGCCGTAGCGGTTGCTAAACAACTCGGCATTAACGATGTACAAGCAGAGGTCATGCCGAATGCGAAAGTAGACGCAATCAGGAAATTACAAGCCGGTGGTCATATCGTAGCGATGGCCGGGGATGGAGTGAATGATGCGCCTGCGCTGGCTGCTGCGCAGGTCGGTATTGCAATGGGTACAGGCACGGATGTGGCGATTGAAAACGCCGGCATTACACTTCTGCACGGAGATTTGCGCGGGATTCTTCGTGCTCTGCGCCTGAGCCGCGCCACAATGCGGAATATCCGTCAGAATTTGTTTTTTGCCTTCATCTATAACGCGCTCGGAGTGCCGATTGCCGCTGGGGTTCTTTATCCGTTTTTCGGTATTGTGCTGAGCCCCATGATCGCCAGCGCGGCCATGACGTTTAGTTCGGTCTCCGTTATAGCGAATGCGCTGCGCCTGCGAAGGATTGAGTTATAGCAAACCTTTCAGGCTATCTGCCTTGGATTTGTTCCTTTAACCTGCGGGAACCTTCTTCAATCAAGTCCATTGCTTCTTCTGGACCACAGGCTCCGGTTACTTCATCCTGCGTGTCTGAGTTTTTGTTGTACAAAGTAAGAAACTCAGCGAACTGTTGGATTAAATCCTGACGCAAGTCGGCAAGTTCGTGAATATCAGCAAAGTCAAAGGACTGTATTGGTACTCCAATCAGCCGAGGATCGGTTATTTTCTTCCCCTTTGAGGTTTGCTCAATTTTGATTGCTCCCAGTAAACGCACCTGCAGCAGACAGCCGACATGTCCGGGCTCATCCATAAGAACTACGACGTCAAGAGGATCTCCGTCTTCGCCGATAGTTGAGGGAATAAATCCGAAATCAAAGGGAAAGCTGAAACCTTGCGGAAGCACTTTGGAAAGCGAAAACAGGCCCGAATCGTTTTCGTACTTGAATTTGGTTCTTCTGCCTTTCGGGGTCTCAATAACAGCTTTGCACTGGCGCTTCTCGCAGTTTAACTCGTGCGGTAATCGGCTGATGTCACTCATACCCCGTTCGACTGCACTAACAGGTTGAAGTGTCATGCAAGTTGCGTGATGGCCGGAGTATCTCCCTTGTAACGTCTAACTCCCACAAACAATCACATTTGCGAATGCCCCATTCCAAGGCGCGATCAGCCAAACAGCCGGATATTCTTTCAG
>JAFAQG010000185.1 GCA_019246575.1 Acidobacteriaceae bacterium | reverse complement strand
GTCCGCAGGGTGCGTCGCAACCCGCGCCGCAGAGCACGCGTAGCGCGCGGCCGGGGGCGTCCGGCGTGGTGCGCGGCACGGTAAAGGACGACACGGGCGGAGTCATTCCAGGCGCTTCGGTAACGCTTACCGACGCAAATGGAAATGCGCAGAAGAGCACGGCGGGCGCAGACGGCAGCTTCGTTTTTCGCGGCGTCGCTCCGGGTACGTACACGGTGTCGTCGGCCTATAGCGGGCTGCAGCCCAAACCGGTCACGGTCACTGTCACGCCGGGTCAGCCTGCGAATGCTGCTATCGTCATGACCGTCAGCGAGCAAAAACAGGAAGTAACCGTCACCGATACAGGCGCGAACGAGGTCAGCACAGAAGCATCGAGTAATGCCTCGGCTCTGGTTCTGAAGCAGGAAGACTTGGATGCCCTGCCGGACGACCCCGACGATCTACAAGCGGACCTGGAAGCCCTAGCTGGGCCGTCTGCCGGGCCCGGCGGCAATCAGATCTACATTGACGGGTTCACGGGCGGCCGCCTTCCCCCGAAAGAATCGATCCGCGAGATCCGAATCAACTCCAATCCGTTCTCGGCCGAGTTCGAAAAATTGGGGTACGGGCGCATTCAGATCTTTACCAAACCGGGCACGGACAAGTTTCATGGAACGGGTTTTTACGAAATCAGCGATGGCGTGTGGAACTCCAGGAATCCATTTCTTTCGGTGAATCCGCCCTTCAGGACTCAGCAGTTCGGAGGAAACGTGAGTGGGCCGATCGGGAAGCACGCCAGCTTCTTCGTCGACCTGGAGCGTCGCAACATTGACGACAACGGAATCATTACGGCGACTATTCCGACCGGGGATTTCCAGAGCAGTTTTTCGAACCAAACGTTTTTCTCGACGCCTCAAAGGCGCACGACCGTGAGCCCGCGGCTTGATTATCAGTTGGGCGCCAATAACACGCTGAGTTTTCGGTACGCGTATCTGACGAACGATCACATAATCACGCACATCGGCTCCTTCGATGTGCCGCAGACCACCGTAGGCGGCATCACTCTTCCGAGCAACGGTTATAGTCAGTCCGTCGCCGAGAACAGTTTTCAGATGGTAGAGACCTCTGTTCTGAATGTGCATGTGGTAAACGAGACACATTTCCAGTTCGACCGCAGCGGCCAGAACACGACGAGCTCGAGTACGGCGCCGCAATTGAACGTGTCGCAATCGTTCGTATCGGGCGGATCGGGGTACAGCTCGCCGGCGTTCGCTGCCGGACTTGGGTATGGGACGACAGCGTATGCGAACAGCTATGACAACGAGACGGGCTACGAGTTTCAGAACTACACGACCGCGACGTGGGGCGCGCACACGACAAAGTTCGGCGTTCGAATTCGCGCCACGAAGTTGGAGGATTTTTCGCCCCTCAATTTCAACGGTCAGTACGCGTTCCTCGGCGGCACGTTCCCGGTTCTGGGTGCGAGCAACACTCCGACCGGTGCTACGACAAAGCTCAGTTCGATTCAGCAATATCTGACCACCGAGCGATTGCTGCAATCCGGTTTGAACAGCACGCAGGTCAGCGCGCTCGGTTACGGCCCGTCGAAGTTCACAATCAACACGGGCAATCCATACATCAGCTTTTACCAGTTGGATGTCGGACCCTTCATTCAAGACGACTGGCGTGTCAGGCCCAACCTCACCATGAGTTTCGGCTTGCGCTGGGAATCGCAAACCAACATCAACGATCACAGCGACTGGGCGCCGCGATTCGGCTTTGCGTGGGCGCCGGGCTCCCGCAGCGTGGGAGGAATAGCGTCACGCCCCAAGACCGTGATTCGCGGAGGTTGGGGGATCTTCTACGAGCGGTTCGGAATCTCGAGCGTGCAGCAAGCGTACCTATATGGGCTCAGCGGCGCAAGCGAGACTCAATATACCTGGAACAACCCGACAATCTACGATGCCGGATTTTCTAGCGTTCCGCCATTGAGTGCACTCACGGCCAACAATTCGTTTCAACACTTCTTGATTGACCGCAATCTGCAAGCGCCGCGGCTCATGCAGGGCGTCATCGGGGTGGACCGGCAACTCTTCGGGCATACAACTTTATCGATCAATTTGATGCAATCGCGGGGCGTGCATCAGTTGATAACGGACGACCTTAACGCCCCCATACCGATCTTTGGCGCATGCCCTCCGGGCGAATCGCCCCGCGCATGTGGAACACTGCCCCCAAATCTAGGGCGTCCGTTCGGTTCTACTCTCGGCGATCTGTACGATTATCAGTCGACCGGCGTTTACAAACAGGTACAGGGTATTGTCGGGGTCAACTCGCAAGTGGGCCGCTGGCTGACGCTTTTCAGCCGCTACTCGTACTCACAGGCGCATGCCGACACGGAAGGTCTGAAGAGTTTTCCCAACAACCCCTATAACATCGCGGCCGATTGGGGACACTCCTCGCTCGGTATTCATCACACGCTGTTCATCGGCGGTTCCATGACAGGGCTGTGGGGTCTTCGATTCTCACCGTTTATCATCGCGCGAACCGGCATGCCGTATAACATCACTACCGGGACCGATCTTTACGGAGTCAATCAGATCACGCCGAGTGCGCGCCCATCGCCCCTGACCAGCATCCCCGGCCAACTGCAGATTCCGCAACCGCTTGTTGGCTCTTACTTCAACGCAAATCCTCTCGTCGGCGCTCCCCTGATTGAACGCAATTATGCTTTTGGCCCGGGGTCACTGAGTATGAATTTGCGTGTGAGCCGGACATGGGGTTTCGGAAGCACCAAGTTCCAGGGGCAGGTTGGCGGCGCGAGAGCGGGCGGAGGAGGTTTCGGCGGCGGCGGACATGGCGGCCATGAGCACGGAGGCGGACCGGGCGGTGGAGGGCCGTTTGGATTCGGCGGCGGAGGCACCGAGCACCGTTACAACATTACGTTTTCTGCGAGCGCGCGCAATATCTTAAATCACGAAAATCCGAACACTCCAAACGGGGCGCTGACCTCTCCGTATTTCACAAAATCGACAGGGATCTCCGGCGGCTTCGGCCCCGAATCGACAGCGAGTAACCAGCGGCGCATCGAGTTACAAGTGAGATTTGCGTTTTAAAGAATCCCCTCCCTTGCGGTCGGGGTTCTGTCAGCAGTTCGGCAATTGCGCTCACGCAAGCGGCTCTCATGCTTGCGGAACCATTAGCCGAATAATGAGAAACGTACAGCCGGAGACGAACGCAGCCGCGGGAATCGTCAGAATCCACGCAGCGACGATATCGGTGGCGACGTTCCAACGTACCGCGCGAACACGCTGAATCGATCCCACTCCCGCAATCGCCCCTGCAACGACGTGGGTCGTGGAGACGGGCAGGCTAAGCCAGGTAGCAAACAGGATCGACACCGCCGCGCCGGTCTCGGCGCAGAAACCGCTGCGCGGCTTTAAGCGGGTCAACCGAGTGCCGAGCGTGCGCACAACGCGCCATCCCCCACTCAGAGTACCGAGGCCCATAGCCGCGGCGGAGGCGAGAATGACCCAGTCGGGCACGCTAAACGAGTGCTGAAACCCACCAGCGACCAGTACAGCCGTGATGATCCCCATCGTCTTTTGGGCGTCGTTTGTGCCATGAGCACAACTCAGCAAAGACGCCGAGACGATCTGCAGGTGCCTGAACCAGCGGTCCATCTGCGTGGGCGAGAAGCGGTGAAAAATCCAATAGACGGCCAGCATCAGCGCATATCCGAGAATCAGCCCCAAAAACGGCGCAAGCACGATGAAGGCCAGCGTGGTGGGCCATTTCCCTACGACCAGTCCATGGAAACCGGCCTTTGCAACACCCGCGCCTGCATAGCCGCCGATGAGCGCGTGCGACGAGCTGATCGGCAGCCCGAGATACCAGGTCAAGACATTCCAGATGACCGCGCCGACAAGTCCCGCTAGCACGAGGTAGGGCGTAACGATTTGCGTGTTCACAAACCCCTTGCCTATCGTGGCCGCGACGCCCGTTCCCAATAAGAATGCCGCCAGGAAGTTGAATGCGGCTGCAAGGCCGACCGCCTGCAAGGGGCGAAGCACTCGCGTTGACACCACCGTGGCTACCGAATTCGCCGCATCGTGGAAGCCGTTGACGAAATCAAAGGTCAACGCGATCAGAACAATGAAGATAACGAGGCCGAGCGGAGACATCGGTCAGATGTTTTTTACGGCGACATTTTGGATCACGTCCGCGACATCTTCGCACCGATCCGTGGTCTGTTCGAGGACCTCATACAGGTCCTTGAGCTTAATAAGCGTGATGGCGTCCATATTAGACGCGAAGAGTGTCGTTAATACGGAACGCTCGACCGCATCGGCTTGATCTTCAAGGCGATTTACTTCGATGCAGTGATCAATCACCGGTTTCCGTTCGCGGAGGGCGGTGATGGCGCGACCGAGCGCGGTACAGGAGCTCGCAATCATCTGGGCGAGTTCGAGGGCAGGCTGCGGGATGGGATCGACACGGTAAGCCACGATTCGAAACGTTGCGTCTTCCATGGCATCCAAAACGTCGTCTAGGGCGGTTGCGAGTGTTTGCATGTCTTCCGGGTCAAACGGCGTAATGAACGTCGACTGCAGCCGGTGGAAGATCTCGTGAATGATCTCGTCGCCACTGCGTTCGAAAGCTTCCATCTGTTTCGAGATTTGGCACATTCCCTCGTAACCCGATCTCAACCCGGAGCTCAACAGATGCGATGCCTGACAGACCAGCGTGGCGTGCTGTTGAAAGTATTCGAAAAACTTTTCATCGCGAGGTAAGAGATTCATGTTGTGAAGGTTCTACTGATTCATCCAGATCATCGGAAGAGCTTCTTCATGCGCCCTGCATAGCGGGCGGGATCGCGCGTTGGGGTGGTGAAGAGAGCGCCTGTTCGGCGAGGATAAGCGCGCCCAGAACACCCGCCCGGCCTTCGAGCTGCGGGGGCACGATGAAGCTATCGAGCGCCTCAGTAACGTTTTTGTGTCTCACGTAGTTATTGAGCAGGTGTGCGAACTCGGTTCTGATGAGCGCGAACAGATGCGATTTCTGCATGACTCCGCCGCCGAGCACAATGCGTTCGGGCGATAACGTCACGGTGAGGTTCACCAGCCCGAGTGCGATGTATTCTGCTTCCAAAGCCCAGGCGGGATGCGTATCGGGAAGATCTTGGGCGGCTGTTCCCCACCTCGCCTGCAACGCCGGCCCACAAGCTAAACCTTCCAGGCAGTCGCCATGATACAGGCAAATGCCAGGAAACGGATCTCTTGCCCGGTCGTGAGGGATTCGCAGGTGGCCCATCTCAGGATGGACGAGGCCATGAATGACTTGCCCGTGCGACATAGCTCCGCCGCCGATACCGGTGCCAATGGTCATGTAGATGGCATCCGAAAGTCCGCGTGCGGCACCCCATCGCGCCTCTGCCAGCATGGCCGCGTTCACATCGGTATCGAATCCAACCGGGACGCCGAGCGCTGTTTCCACCTCGCCGGCCAAATCGTAGTTCGCCCATCCCGTCTTGGGCGTGGATGTGATGTGGCCATACGTTGCCGAGCCGGGATGGAGATCGATGGGTCCGAATGATGCGATGCCGATGGCCTGCAACTCACTGCCCGCTTTTTCTCGCAGGAATTCCACGACGCGCGGGATCGTCGCCGCTGGAGTGGTGGTCGGGAACGCGCGGGTGACCAGATCGCCGGGCCCGGTACCGACGCCGCAAACAAACTTGGTCCCCCCCGCTTCAATGCCGCCCAGCATGTCCCCGAGTATATGCAACCAGTCTCAATTCGACGGGCAGCTATGCTCGGGCACTCGCCTCTGCTTTCCGCCATTTGATATTGCAACCGATACTCGGTTTCTGATCGCGGCTCACCGGCTGATCTGCCAATAGTTGATCGACGGCGGCGCGCAGATCTCTTCCGGTAACGGGCAAATTGTTGCCCGGGCGGCTATCGTCGAGCTGCCCGCGGTAGGCAAGCTTCCGCTGCTTGTCGAAAACGAAGAAATCAGGCGTGCAGGCAGCGTCATACGCTCGCGCCACCTCCTGGTCCTCGTCGTAGCAGAACGGAAACTTAAGTCCAAGCTCGGTAGCCATTTCGCGCAGACTCTCCGGCCGATCGTCAGAATATTCGCCCGCATCATTCGAAGAGATCGCAACAATGCCGACCGGCTTTCCGGCGTAATCTTGGCCGAAACGCGCGAGCTCACGCTGGACATGTTTGACGAATGGACAATGGCGGCAGATGAACATCACAACCAGCGCTTTTACGTCTGTGAAATCATCCAGGCTAATCGTATTGCCTGACGTGACATCCGGCAAGTGGAAATCGGGCGCCGGCGTGCCGAGCGGTAGCATTGTAGATTCTGTGCGTGCCATAACAAGTCCAAGCTATCAAGTAGTGCGGAGCTATTCACCCGTGAGCCAGCGGTACTGTTCTTCCGTGAGAGGCACTACCGACAGCCGGCCTTGCTTAACAAGCGGGGACTCTGCGAAAAGCCTGTGCTCTTTGATTTCGGCGAGAGTACGAGGTTCTGCAATCGCCTTTCCCGCCTTGATGGTGACGTTCGGTGTCTTGCCGTCGACCTGAACGTCGACGACCGAGGCCGTTCCAACCACCTGCCGCTCGCTGCCCGTGTGGTACAGAACCAACTTGTCATGCGGCTTCATCTCGCGAAGATTTCTGACCGCGACGGGATTCGTTACGCCGTCCCAGACTGTCTCTCTATCGCGCTGGAGATCGGCGAAGGAATACTGATCCGGCTCGGATTTAAGCAGATAGGGCATGGTCTCGCCCATCTTACGACGAGGCATGTCCGCAGCGGCAAGCCAGGGATACGGCGCGAAAAAAAGAGCGGCTCACCATTGGTGGACCGCTCTCGAAGCCCTAGCTCAGGCTCGTCTAAAGTTTGGAGCTTGTGGCGGACCGAGCGCCCGTACTTTCTGCGTCCACTTGGGCGTGGGCGGCGGCAGCCCACTCGTCTGCCTCTCGCATTGCCTGTTCCCTTGTAATTCCGTAACGCTCCTGAAGTCTGCCGACTAATTCATCCCTTTTCCCGCTGAGGGTGGTCAGATCGTCATCCGTCAGATTGCCCCAGCGCTGCTTCACGGATCCTTTCAGTTGCTTCCATTTGCCTTCAACTTGATCCCAATTCATGGCTTGAAGGTTCTCCTTCCGAACACAGAAAGCAATCGGCAGACCAAATCCTATTTACAGTCACTTACACTTCTTTCCCTGACCGGTAACCCTGGAAAATGTACAGTGTGCCCGCGATTTTTTCCGGCCGGAGCTACCGGAACGCGCTCTGGGATACTCAGAAATGGCCATGTGTTCCGACCCGGTCGTGCTGGAAACGAACCTTGATTTGCCGCTTCTTGGGCGAGGGAAGGTTCGCGACCTGTACGACTTGGGAGATCGGCTTCTATTCATCGCGAGCGATCGGATTTCGGCGTTCGATTGCATTCTCGGGAGCGGGATTCCGTGCAAAGGCCGCGTGCTTACGCAAATGTCGTTGTTTTGGTTCGAGTTCTTGCGTAACATCATCGGTTCGCACATCTCGGAAACCGGCTCTGACTCCGTTCGCGAGCTGGTGTCGGAGCAATCGCGCATGCTGGCGGGCCGAACTATGGTCGTAAGAAGGGCAGAGATGATACCGGTTGAATGCGTGGCGCGAGGCTATCTATCGGGTTCAGGATGGAAGGAGTACGTGCAGACCGGCAGTGTATGCGGTATTGCGCTGCCGCCGCGGTTGCGTGAAAGTGAACGCCTGCCCGAACCGTTATTCACACCCGCAACCAAGGCCCAGACCGGCCATGATGTCAACATTTCGTTCGCCGATGTAGCCAACATCGTGGGCGAGGATGTCGCACGCCGGCTGCGCGATGTTACGCTCGCGATTTATGAACGTGCATCCGCGTACGCGCTAACGCGCGGTATAATTCTCGCCGACACTAAGTTTGAGTTCGGATTTATTGACGGCGAGTTAGTGCTCGCAGACGAGGTTCTTACACCCGATTCTTCCCGC
>JAFAQG010000059.1 GCA_019246575.1 Acidobacteriaceae bacterium | reverse complement strand
TGCTTATTATCGCGATCGCGCGCTTGCATTGACGCTGGGTGTCACGGCGGAAGACATGCTGTTGCAGGCGGTAGGGGCGGCACGCGACTCCGCTTCGGGCGGGCGGCAGATGCCATCGCACTGGTCATCCCGGTCGCTGCAGATATTCACGGGCTCGTCGCCGACCGGCACGCAATTCCTTCAGGCGGCGGGGGCTGCGCAAGCGAAACGGTATGTAAATGCGGATTCGGACGAGATTACGTTGGTAACGGGCGGCGAGGGCTCAACCAGCGAGGGTGAGTTCTGGGAATGCGTGAACGCTGCGTGCCTGGAAAAGCTGCCGCTGGTGATTCTGATCGAAGATAACGGCTTCGCGATTTCAGTGCCTGTGGAATGCCAGATGCCGGGAGGCAATATTGCGCGTTTGCTGGAGGGCTTTCCGGGGCTGCTGCGAGCAGAAGTAGACGGAACAAACTTCATCGATTCTTATAGCGGTATGGCGGACGCTGCGGAGTATTGCCGGAGAGGGAACGGCCCCGCCCTGGTACACGCAACGTGCATCCGCCCGTACTCGCATTCGCTGTCAGATGATGAGCGGCTCTACAAGACGCACGCCGAACGCGAGCAGGAAGCGGCGCGCGATCCGCTGATCACGTTCCCGCGGATGCTGATGGAAGACGGTGTTGCGGATCGCGTTGAGCTCGATCGGATCCGTCGCGAAGTTGACCGCGAAGTGGCCGAGGTAACGGACCGTGTTTTACGCGAACCGCCTCCGGCGAAGAGCACAGTGCTGTTGCATCTCTACTCGGACAAGATCGATCCGTGCTCGGGCGAGTTCGACGCGGAACCGCATTTTCGCGGTGCGCCGCGCACCATGGTGGACGCAATCAATCAGACGCTTGCGGAAGAGATGCGCCGAGACAGCAGAGTGATCGTGTTTGGGGAGGATGTTGCCGATTCGAGCCGCGAAGAGAATCTGGGTGAAGTGAAAGGCAAAGGCGGCGTATTCAAAACGACGGCGGGATTGCAGCGCGAGTTCGGCACCCTCCGGTGCTTCAATACATCGATAGCCGAGGCGAGTATCGTAGGTCGCGCGATCGGGATGGCAGCGCGGGGGCTGAAGCCAATCGCAGAGATTCAATTTTTCGATTACATCTGGCCGGCGATGATGCAGATCCGTGACGAACTGGCTAACATTCGATGGCGCTCGAATAACGGCTTTTCTGCACCTGTCGTGATTCGGGTCCCGATCGGCGGATATCTAACAGGCGGATCCGTGTATCACAGCCAATGCGGAGAAGTTACTTTCACGCATATACCGGGGCTGCGGGTGGTGTTTCCCTCGAACGCATTGGATGCGTGCGGATTGCTTCGAACTTCGATTCGCTGCGATGATCCCGTTCTGTTTCTGGAGCACAAGAAGCTGTACCGCGAGCCGTATAACCGCGCGCCGAATCCCGGACGCGATTACACGGTTCCGTTCGGAAAAGCGAAGACAGTGAAACTGGGTCAGAACCTGACCATCCTCACGTATGGAGCGCTGGTGCAGAAGTCGCTGCAAGCGGCGGTGCAGATGGAGCAACGGCGGCGGGGCGTGTCGGTGGAAGTGATCGACTTACGGACGCTGTCTCCGTACGATTGGAATGCGATTGCTGCGTCGGTGCAGAAGACGAGCCGGGTAATGATTGCGTACGAGGACACACTGTCGTGGGGTTACGGGGCAGAGATTGCGGCGCGCATTGCGGACGAATTATTTACTCAGCTTGATGCGCCGGTGGGGCGGGTGGCGGCGAAAGATACGTGGGTTGCGTACAGTCCGACATTGGAGGAAGCGATCCTGCCGCAGGTGGAGGATTTGGTGCGGGAGGGAGAAAGGTTGTTGGGGTTTTGAGGGGAGATTTAGGTACACTCGCCGTTTAATACGTAATCTGCCAATTGTTTGCAGTGGAACTTACCATAGATTGTTGCCCTCTTTCGCATTACCCGAAGTGCGAGTTCGGCGGCTGCGTGTCGTATTTTGCCATTCTCGATGATTTCTCTGAGATCGGCGGCGCTCCAGGCATGTAGCGTAACTTGGTCTGGTCCGGCATCCCGATGTCCCCGCCGCTTCAATGTGATTCTTGGGAACAATTCGCTGAATCGCCTCTGCCCGCCAAACGCTTCGAACAATGTTTTCCGTCCCACAACAATAAGTGCCCAGAGCTCTTTGGGATTGTTTTTGAAGTGCCCGACAACGAAGGTCTCCATCATCGCCATGCTTATGCACGCGAGTCGCGGCCAGTAAGGGCGATTCGTTGCCGGAAGACAGCTCACGGCCCAGAACGAGTACTCAGTCATTACTGGTGCGGGAATACAGCCAACGACGTATCGCCGAAGAATTCTCGTTGCGAACGCGCTTGCCGGTTCGTCTTGAAATGCGTGAAACTGGTCTGAAAACCGGGCGAGATAAGACGCTGGCATCGAGAGCCGGTGCGCGCTGCTTTCTTTGCGGTTAAACCGCTCGGGATTCGCTAGCCACGCATATTGTTTCTCGGGCGAAATGACCAAATCCAAGTCTGTTTCACCGACTACTTGAGAAGTATGCACAAAATTGCGGAGCGCTAAACCAGACGATTCGGCGCGGTGGATCAGCAATCTCTCTGTTTCATTCAGTCGTGTTTTCTTCTCGGGCAGAAAGCAAAATCCAGCAATTGCCTTGTATCTCCGCCGATGTTGTGCAAACCGGAGTACAACGTTGTTGGCTTGGCCGATGTAGACAGTGCGATCTGAAAATACGAGCAGGTAAATACCGCAACGGCTCTTTCGAGACAGAAACAAATGGGCTATCGATTTGAAACACGAGATAGGTTGCACGCAGGGAAAGCCAAGCTTGCATACGTGCTTATGGAGCGCGTCGAGTTTGTTGAGTAACCGCTCAGGTTTTCGATTCGGCAAAGACTTACCCAATTTTCTGTCGGTTCAGAACATGCTTTCGTCGCGAAAATCCAAGCGAACGCTATACCATTTCACCAATATGCCGACTGCGTTCGCCGCCTCCTCGAAGACGCGATCTTGCGCGAGCGAAGAACGGCGAGCAACGATCCAGCCCGTGACTGAGCGGCCTCGTGGGTTGGCGATATTTTCCTTGACGAAGGCGAGATATCCGGCGAGCTGACCGATTGTGGCACGAGGAACGTCGTCGCGCTTCAATTCAATTACGACGAAATCCCCGTTCGCATCCGTGGCTAAGATGTCGATTCGGCCAAAATCGCCAGCGACATATTGATTTCCGTCTCGTCCGTCCTCATCAATGAAGAGCTGCAGTCCGAGCGAATCCAGTTGCGATAGCAGCGCGAGTTCAATATCGCGCTCCATGGCAGCCGAGAATTGGCTGGAAAGTCTATTCTCTGTTGCATTGGTTTCTGGAACGTCGGAGTCGGAGGCGGACGACAAACCTCTGCTCTGCAGATACTCTTCGATGCTCGCCGGATCGACATCTTCGCCGATTTTTTCGCGCAGCTTACGAGAGATGCTCTCCGCAGTTAGATTGTACTTTTGGCGCCAGATCTTCAACCATGCCAGACCGGCAGGATTCAGCTTACTCGATATGTCTGTAACCGTTTTCATTCGGGTCATCTGCGGGCGTGAAGCCCTGTCATTTCAGTTGCGATATAAACTCGTTTGGATCGGTCAGAAATACCTGAAAGGCCTGAAAACGGTCACGACGTTCGAAATCGAGGAGAACTCGTTCTGCACGTCCGGATTCTTCGATGAATGCTAACGATCCCGCGATCTGGGGCTCAGAATCAGAGAAGCCGGAACACGAAGCCGTAAAAGTGCGTCTCTGAAAAACGTGGCCTCAAGTTTTTTTCAGCCGTGTGTCGATTTGGGGTCAGTCGTCCGACGTACTAGTGCAGGACGATGAAACGCTTAGGCGTACCCGCTGGTTCGAGGCTGTATGCGATGGTACAGTACCGGCCGGTTGGGTACGATTCAAGTCGTTGAATCGTTCAGAACCAGCACTGAATCTCAATCCGAAGGGGAATCAACATGCCTACTACACAAGTAATGACTGCGAAGGAAATTGGCGAGGAGCTCGTGAAGCTGTGCTCGCAAGGTAAATTTCAGGAGGCGACGAGAGCATTGTATTCAGACGACATTGTGAGCGTCGAAGCCGCTGCGCCTCCGGGACAATCGCGCGAGTCGAAGGGTCTTCCAGCCGTCCTGGCGAAAGGCGAATGGTGGACGACGAACCACGAAGTCCACTCCGTTAAAGTTGAAGGCCCGCTTGTCGCCGGTTCGCATTTCGCAGTCGTGTTCAAGCTGGACGTAACGTTTAAACCGCAAAACAGACGCTTCCAGTTGGAAGAAATAGGCGTATACAAGGTCGCGGACGGGAAGATTGTCCACGAAGAATTCTTCTACAACATGTAAACATAGCTCTGCAGCTTGCTAATCGAGCGCCCCAGAGCCGCGATATACTCAGCGGCTCTGGGCATCATGAATCAGTTCATAGAGACATCGCTCGCCGGCTGGCAAAACTTTTATGTGATCGTTGGCTCGTCGGGCGGAGCCCTGACGGGTCTTCAATTTGTCGTCATCACGCTCGTAACGCAAGCCAGGGCGGCGGGCACGATGCGTGACATCCATGCGTTCGGGACGCCGACGGTGATGCACTTCTGTACTGCACTTCTGATCTCCGCTGTAATGACAGCGCCGTGGCAAACCTCACTCAGCCTTGGCCTGTGTCTAGGTGGGTTGGGCGTGGCAGGAATCGCGTATTCGTTCAGAATTATGTGGCACGCTGGGCGCGCAGCTTACCGGCCGGACTTAGTGGATTGGGCGTGGTACATCGTGTTCCCGCTTGTCGGGCACGTCGCGCTTGCAGGCGGTGCTGCCGCCCTGATGTGGTGGAACGCAACGTGGTCATTCGTCATCATCGCCGTCGACGCTCTCGTATTTCTCTTTGTCGGCGTGCATAACGCCTGGGATACGGTGACATTTATCGCTGTTCGACACGGAGATCACGGCAGGAATGAAGTCACGAACGGTGTCGATTCGGAGGCAGGCTGAAAAGGTCAGACCGAGAGGGTTAACACCAAGCCTTCCCGAATGAGACGCCGAATGAGCGTTAGCTTGCCGGCATCGTCCAGGTTGCCGGGAAGATCTCGTATCTCGAAGCGCGGAGCGCTCAGCGCATATCGGACTGCTTCGCGAACCTCGCCTGGAAACATGATCCTGCCGCCGTAGATCTCGACTGCAGCTGAAGCTCCTTGGTTGCGGAGCCGGTAAATCAGGCCCGGGCGCGCACCGACAACACTATCGACGTTCAGAGAATCGAGAGCCGCCAATTGCGCCATCTGTCCTTCGAGCACGGGAGGGCACTTAGAGAGAAATTTGTCGATAAAGCTGTCGAGTGCAGAGTCGAAGCTCGAGTCCGCGGATGCAGCGTGACGCAAGAGCTCGCGCATGGTGTTTCGGGCTTCGGTCCGGTCAAAGTCAGTACGGGCAAATCCGGGCGGCAGAGCTTTGCGGAATGCCGGGTCGTTGAGGCTGGCAGCGGCGATCGATTCCAGAAGCAGGTCTGCCCATGTGTATCTAAGAATGCCGGTTGTAATGTGCAGGGAAACGGTATCCGTCGAACGGGCCTCGTGTGCCACTCCCCGCGGAATGTATGCCACATCTCCCGGATTCAAGTCGAATTCGAGCGTGGGAGCGCCGAGTTGATGAACTCGCTCATCGAACTCCTGGCCCGGCAACGGCGATTCGACGGGAGTTCCGAAAATCGTCCATTGCTTGGACCCGGCAATTTGGAGAACAAAGACGTCATGCGTGTCGTAATGCGGTTTGGCGCCTTGCGCTCCGGGCGGGGTCATGTAGACGTTGGTCTGAAACGGGCAACTGAACTCCCTTTCAAGAGTGCGGCACAACAGGGTAAGAGCGGGAAGCACCGTATCCAAAAACGCCAAAGTTATGGTTGAACCGCGCTCGAATAATTCATAAACTTTCGCCACATCGAGAGCGCCGCCCTCGAATGTGTAATCGCTGGGAGTCAGGCTGGGATCGTTCGCATTTTTCAGACAAATGTCGGGATAACGGCGGTCGAGAGTGGTGATAACGCGGTCTATGTCCGCAAAAGACAACAGCGAACTGAGATATTGGGGTTGCTGGCGTTTAATGACCAGCGGCTGTTTTTCCCAGTAGTTTTGAAAATAGTTTTCGGTACTTACGGGTCTTAGCAGCCACGCGAGCGAAGGCGTTTCCGCTGAATTCAAGCTGGACAACGGTGCAAACGGAGCAGTGGGCCCGGTCGAGTGAATGGTTACGGACGGGGCTTGTCGGGATCGGCGGGTTTCGGCGCATCGCCCGATTTAGCGGCATCGTCCTCTTTGCGCCGAGCCTCGGATTTGCGGCGAGCCTCCGCGTTGCGGCGAGCCTCGGCCTTGCGTTCCTTCTCCGATTTGGGCCGCTCTTCGGGTTTGGCGGTGTCCTCGGGCTTGCGTACGTCGTCGGGCCGCTTCGCGGGATCGTCCTGCGCGAGGGCCCTTGTGCCCGAGAGTATGGCTGCAGCGCCCGCCAGCAACGCTCCACTTCTGCTCAGGAAGGAGCGCCTTGGCAGGGTCCGCTCGGTGACGATTTCGTCTTCCGTAATGGTTCGAAGTGACTGTTGTTTCTCAGGATTGTTCTCGCTCACGCCGACACCTCTCCTCTTGAACTTAGACGGGTTCTGAGTCGGAGTGTTTCGTACCAGTAGCGCCAGGCCGCTGGTCGCGATCGGCCGAGCGATCCTTATGACTTTCCCGTTTGCACATGGTTTTCGTGTTTTCTGCGTGCGGCATAGAACTCACCAGGCATGCTGGGCCATTCCGGTTCACGCTTGGCTTTGAACGCGGCACATCCCTGGCGAAAATCGTCGCTCTGCATCAGCGTTTCGCGCAAGTCGCGGCCGAGCTCGCCAGCCTCGCTCCATGATTTCCCGCGAGCTTCCCGGGCGTAGCGCATCCCTGCTGCGATTGCCGCCGGAGACGCTTTTGCCAAATCGCGTGCGACGGCAGCAGCGCGGTCGCATACTTCGTCGTCGCGGCAGACCTGGCTCACCATTCCCCAAGCAAGTGCATTATGCGCCGAAAATACACGGCCGGTAAGACTGAGCTCAAGCGTGCGGCGTTCGCCGATGGCCGCTTCGATTGCGCGGTAGACAAGAAATGGCCACAGTCCTATATGGATCTCGGGAAGTCCGAATTTCGAGCTCTCTTCGGCGATAACGACGTGCCCTTGCGCGACCAGGCCGAGGCCTCCGCCGAGCGCCGCGCCGTTCACGGCGACAACGATCGGTTTCTCCGATTCCGCGCCGATGGTGAAGAGCTTTTCGTGGATGGCGCCCAATTCAGGCCCGCTTGCAGATAGCGCTTCGTCCAAGTCCATGCCGGCCGAGAAGACCTGTCCGACGGCCGTGATGAAAATACAGCCGACGTTCGGATCGCTCTGCGCGGATTCAATTGCCCGCGCGAGTCCGTCGCACATTTCGCCTGTAAGGGCGTTGCGTTTCTCGGGTCGGTTGAGGACGATACGCCGCACACGGTGATGTGTCTCAACCAGCAAATTCATCTGCACTCACCTCGATTTGCATCATTAGCAACGCTGCCGCATGCGTTTTGCCCTGCGCATCCGTGCGCAGCGAAATGGTACCGCCGCCATCGAGCGCCTGTTCCATCACGAAATTCAGCGCGGAAAGGTTCGGCATTTCGTAACGCGTGACCCGGCCTTTCACCAGCGCGCCGAAATGCTGCTTCACACGTTCGGCCGTCACTTCGCGCACCAAGACAGGATAATAGCGGTCTTCGTTTGCGATCACGCCGATGTTGGAGATATCGCCTTTATCGCCTGAGCGCGCGTGAGCGATGGACGACAAGCGAATCTTCATTCGATCACCTCGACGCGAGGCGCCACGACACTACGCGGCATCAGCGCAGGCCAGTAAGCGACAACTTCACGGACTTGTGGACGGCCGTCGCCGTAACCGGTCGCGGTCGGAGGGCCGCTCAATACAAGTGGTATGAGTTCACGGCTGAAGCGTTCGAGCGCTTCCCTGTCCTCTCCGCGAGCGCCGATTCGCAATTGTACTTCGGCGGGCTGGGGAATGGCTGGGGCGAGATGTGCATGACACGCATTTACTCCGAAAAATTCGGTGTGGAGTTTTTCGAAATGAAGATTTAAGTCAGCGAGACGTTGCCGCACGATGCCCTCCGCGGTTTGCGCCTTGCATAGTGCGTCGGGCGCAGAGTAAACGAGCGTTCCGACGCACTTCCAGCCGTATCGATAGGACATAGAAGCCTTCAGAAGCTCCGGCCTTTTCCGGCCCGTTGCACCGCTGATTGCGACGCGATCGGGTCCATCGGCGGCGAGTCGAACAGTGGTGAAATCGGCAATCACATCAGGGGTCATGTAAGAAGACGGATCGCCGATCTCATACAGCAGTTGTTCGGTAACGGTCGCCTTAGTCACTCGCCCGCCCGTGCCCTGGTGTTTGGTGATGATCATCGTTCCGTCGGGGTTCGCCTCGATGATCGGGTAACCAATATTCGCAAAGTCCGGCGTGGACTGCCAATCCGCAGTAGAGTTGCCGCCCGTCGCCTGTGCGCCGCATTCAATGACATGCCCGGCGACGATGCCCGAGGCGAGCAGGTCCCATTGTTCGGGGTTCCAGCCGAATTCGTGAACCATCGGCGCGAGCGCTAAGGCGGCATCGGCACACCGGCCGGTGATGACGACATCTGCGCCGGTTTGTAACGCTTCAGCGAGCGGAAAGGCCCCGATATAGACGTTCGCGCTTTGGATGCGGTCGCGAATGCTCGAAAGCGGCTCGTTCGTATCTATGTTTCGCAGCTCTTCCCCGTGCGCGAGTAAGTCATCGATGCGATCCAGAATGTCGTCGCCAAGCACAACCGCAACTCTCAATTGAGGCGCAAGGCGTTTGACCTCTCGCGCGCAGGCAACCGGATTCACGCCACCCGCGTTTGCGATCACTCGGATGTTTCTTTCTCGGATCGCATGCGCGATACGGCCAATCAAGGGCGGGAAATCACGCGCGTAGCCGAGAGCCGGGTTCACTTTCCGCTGCTTTTGCAGGATCGACATGGTCACTTCGGCGAGATAATCGAGCGTCAAGTAATTCAGCGGACCGCCCTCGACCAGGCGCACAGGAGCTTCCTGCCAGTCGCCCCAGAAGCCCTGACCGTTTGCGATTCTGATCATGCGGATGGTGGGTTGAATTGCAACGGCAGATGTTCAGGGCGTGCATTTGCGGACGCC
>JAFAQG010000818.1 GCA_019246575.1 Acidobacteriaceae bacterium | reverse complement strand
GCGCCGGCCTCTCTTCGAACCCTGAGCCGGTCTCCGCTGGGTGTGGCTGGGAGCGAAGCGGAATCGAACCCCCAGTCCCGGGGTCAGCGGTGAACCTCTCGGCGAGCAACGATTGTTGTACGCCGACATGTAGCGGTTCCAGGATTTTCTTTCCTCCACGTCAGCAAGGCTGAATTTTCCGTTTTTATTGGGCTCATCGATGCGCTGAAGAAACCGTTTGCGCTGCTCGTCCGTTCACGCCCATGTTGATCCGTCGGTCTGGAAGAAACGGCCGCATCGACCCGAAACTGCTCGATCCTGTTTGCCTTTTGTCGGGCTCCGGTTATGCGTCACTCGGCGATTTGATCAATGTCCAGCCCCCGCAATGGAAGAAAATCGAGGGCACCGCAGGGATGGACACGATGCCGCAGGCAGAACGGCATTAGCAGAGCTTCCGGATCTTTACCCCGAAAGCGAGCTATGCTCAGGTATTACCCTTGCTGTGACCGGAGATTATGATGCCAATTGGCGGGTTGGTTGACGAATGGGATCACTTAGATTTCATAGGTGCCAGTGGAATGCTTGTGACGACAGGGGCTGTGATTGCATCTCTGTTCCCTGCGCTTCGGAAGATTTGGATCTTGGCGCCGATCGGGATCGGGGTAGCATTGATGGCGACCTCTGCTTATGGAGCTCGCTCACGCCCACCAATGATCCCACCGAGGTGATTTACCGACGGTTTGTCGATCGTGCTGTTTGACTTGGCCCGCCGTGGCAGGTCGGATCTGAGTATAGGAAGGTAGATTTCTTCGACCCGCAAAATCTGATCACCTTAGCGGCCGGGCTTTCGGCAGCGGCCGGCGACCTCGGCGCCTTCACGATCGGAGGGTGGGCGATGCCGATCTGTCCGCCTCGCCCGATAGAATCTTTGTGATCGGTTTGAAGCGGCCGAGCGGGCGATGGCCAAAGCCAACATGCGGCCGGGCCGCTATAGACCCAGGTAAAGCCGCGAGACGCCAACCGGTACTCCGATCTCGCGAGGAACCACAAGTTCGAATCCAGCCCCCTCCTGCGGCGAGTCTGCGAAACCATCGGTTCCACTGCCGCCTGGCGCTGACACCAATCGCGCTCTCTTCGTTCCCTCCCTCACTTTGCCAGGCAAGCCCGCTCGTCGCTCCGCTCAGCAGGCGACGGCGGGTCCACACGTTGCGATCTGCCGAGCGAATCTTCATAACGTTCTCCGCGCAGGGTTTTGCCCGCTATAACAGGCTGGCCGCATCGGACAAAAGCGGGCCTGCTGTCAAGGACCAGCGGGAGATGATGCATGAGGGACTGGCTGCATAACCTTCCGGTCGCTTGGATGACGCTCGCGGCGTTCGCGGTGACTTATCTTCTGGCCGGCGTGATCTTCGCCGTCGTCAACCTGCTCGAGCCTGCTGGCCTCGTCCGAACGGTCTGTAGGGGAGATCGAGCGTCAACTTCGCATTCCCCAGCCAACCGTATCAAAGCACTTCGGGTGCTGCGCGAAGCCGGTTTCGTGGAAGCCACCGTGGACGCACAGCGTCGTCTCTACCGACTGCGGCCAGAACCACTTCAAGAGGTGGATGCCTGGCTGGCCCAGTTCCGCGAGTTCTGGTCCATGCACGTCGATGCTCTCGAACGCCATCTCGACCGCATGGCTCAATCCGCATCAGCGAAAAAGAAGACAAGGAGGAGATAGATGATCGATCGCGGGCAATATTCACCAGGCCCTGCCGGCGGTGCGCGGATAGAAAAGGACGGAGAGAACTGGACGCTCGTTCTCGTTAGGGAACTGCGTCACCCGCCGAAAAAAGTATGGCAGGCGCTGACCGACCCCGCGCATTTGCCCGAGTGGGCTCCATTTGAAGCCGATACCAACCTGGGTACGGCTGGAGTCACAGCGAAGCTCATCACGGTGGGAGCGCCCGCGCCGCAAGTTACCGAAACGACAGTGTCACGAGCAGAGGCTCCACAAGTGCTCGAGTACAAATGGGGCGGCAACGCTATCCGGTGGAAACTCGAAGCCGTCGGCGGAGGCACGCGCCTCACCTTGTGGCACAACATTGATCGTCGCTTCATTTCAATGGGGGCTGCCGGTTGGCATATCTGCTTCGATGTTCTTGAGCGGCTTCTTGCGGGTAAGCCGATTGGACGCACGGTTGGTGCGGATGCCATGAAGTTTGGCGGCTGGCAACGACTGAACGCCGAATATGCCAAGCAGTTGGGTGTCCAAATTCCCAACTGGCCGTCCCCGGCGGATCAAAAATCGTGACTGAGAAAGCCTCAATAGACCGGAACAAATGGGTTCGGCAAACCCACCGCTGGCTGTCCATTGTCTTCACGATGACCGTCGTCGCCAATTTCGTCTCTATGGCATCAGGGCATTGGGCAGGCTACTGGGTACGTCTTGCATATTTTTTGAAAACTTTATAAAATCCAAAACTTGGGCAATAGCACTCAAGCTCTTGTCTATCCCAGTGCTTGGCGGACTGCTTATTGTTTCGTTTTGGATTGTTGTCATCCTGCTAAACGAATTCGTGCGCGCACAGTCGCAGCATTGACCTCACGCCGCATCAGCAGAACGAGGCCCGCAAGCGCCTCGAAGTGGGCGAGACGCAGCGCGGTGTTGCCCGCAGCTACAATGTCAGTCAGGCGACGATTTCACGGCTGGCGGTCTGATCTATTCAGCCTCAGAGGTGCGGGCAACCAAGATCGTCGCAATGCACCCACGCTCGCGGCGGCTTTCCGCAGTCCGTACAATTCTCAAGGCCGCGAGGGCGTTGATGCCGCTGCCTCTTCCGCTGCCTTATCTGTTGCTGGTTTCTCGCCCGATGCTTTGTCCCGCTGCCGGCGTAATTCTTCAACACGCCCCCTGATCGTTTCGAAGCACAAATGAAACGCCTCGTTAGCGTTCGCATTGCCCCTAGCCCTGTTGGATGCTGTGCCGACCCGTCACCCGATAGCGGCACAGCAGGTTTATTGCTCAGCGATTTTCTCGAAAGCGACCTGCAAGGCAGTGGTCGGACGCGCTCGGGAAGTGAGGAGCCTGGCCGTCGACCGTGAAGATGTTTCCTGGCACGTTGTTGCCGGTGCCCATTCTCTTCAGGACATCGGCATCGCGTTGGGTAATCGTTCCGAATTGCGCGTGGCCGTCGGGGCGAGGCTTGGCGATGGCGGGAACTGTGATGTCGTGGATCATCCACCCTTCATACCAGCCACTCTCGTTGTTGATGACGAATAATGGCGAAATATCGGTGAAGACGTCGTTGAAGGCGCGCGGGTTGTTTGGATCGGTGGGGAGCCCGGGCTTGGGTTCCAGGACCACGCGCACGGCGCCGACGGTAGGCAGTCCGCAATTCCCCCCGGTGGCGGTCAACTGCACGTTGCCGTCATTCACTCCGGGGATTATGGCAGTAAACACGTTGGGTTCGAAACCGGTGGTGTCCAACAAGTAATACTGAAACAGCTGGCTGGGCCCGTCAGCTTCGTTGAAC
>JAFAQG010000142.1 GCA_019246575.1 Acidobacteriaceae bacterium | reverse complement strand
GTGCGGGCACACGCGTAAGGGACGGCGGTTTTGGGCAACTGTCGTTTACCGGAGAACGGCCAACACTCAGCGGACGTGAAGCGGCGCTGGAGAGCACCAGCGCTAAATCGGGTGCATGCTCGGGCAAGCATGCACCCGAACCTCTTCTTCCGAATACGCGCACAGCGGCACAAGTCGCCTGTGCGCTTCCTTTTTAGCGCGCACAACGCACAAGTCGCCTGTGCGCTTTTCGCATATCCCCAACATCGTTGCGAACCCGGGACAACCATGACAGAGTAGCGGTTTGTACTCGTATTCTCAGCGGTTGTCCTGGGCTTCTTCTGCGAATGCATTCAGCGGCCTCCTCGCTGCGCGGCGCGCAGCAGGATTTCCCCTGCTCGACCTCACAGTTTCGAATCCAACCGAAGTGCTATCGGATTATCCGCACACGGAGATCGCGCGCGCCCTCTCCAGCATCTCCGATTTTACGTACCGGCCCGATCCGTGCGGCGTGCCCGAAGCCCGCTCGGCAATCGCTGCATATTATCGCGAGCGGAGCGTCGCCGTCTCGGAAGGACGCATTCTGCTTACTGCGAGCACGAGCGAGGCCTATTCTCTCCTTTTCAAATTGTTCTGCGATGCCGGGGATGAAATACTGGTACCCGTTCCGTCGTATCCGCTTTTCGAATATCTCGCGGCCTTGGAATCGGTCGCGACTGTTACATATCGTTTACTCTATGACGGCAACTGGTTCATCGATCTGGAGCACCTGAGAGATCGGATCTCGGAGCGCACCCGCGCGATCGTCGTTGTCAATCCGAACAATCCGACAGGCTCGTTTTTGAAACGCCGCGAAATGGAACGCTTGCTGGATCTTGCACGTGAGCGGCAGTTGCCCATCATTTCCGACGAAGTCTTCAGCGACTACTCTATGGCGGACCGGCATGGGTTCGTTTGGTCGTTTTCAGAGTTCGATTCGGCTCTAACCGTCTCTCTAAACGGGTTGTCGAAGACGGCCGGGATGCCGCAGATGAAACTCGGTTGGATGGTTCTGAACGGGCCCGCGTCGCAGGTCGCTCTTGCGCGGGGCCGGCTTGAGATCGTGCTTGATACATATCTGTCTGTCGCGACGCCGGTACAACGAGCGCTGACCCACCTGTTCGACATCGGCGCAACCGTCCGTGACAAGTTGAAGCGCCGCGTGCGGAAGAACCTCGAAGCTGCTCACGAAATTCTGTCAC
The DNA here is from genome assembly GCA_019246575.1 of Acidobacteriaceae bacterium. The sequence goes on along the minus strand of JAFAQG010000142.1, from coordinate 4,687 downwards.
GAAGCCCGGCGCACTGCCTGCACACAGAGGGCGGGTGGTCGGCGATTATCCAGCTTCCAAACATATTGTCCGAAGAACACTGGATCGCGCGCCTGGTTGAGGAGGCCTTAGTCGCAGCGCAGCCCGGCTATTTTTACGATATGGCGTCGGAGCCGTTCGTTATCGTCAGCCTCATCACTCGTCCCGATATATTCAGAGACGCTCTGGGTCGATTGCGCCAGCTCACGCTTCACGCGCGGTGAGATGCTGATCGGAAAAAAGGCACCCCGAAAGCGGCCGGCTCTGCCGAGTTCGCCCGGTCGCGTCAAATCCCTTCTCCTCTATTTACTACTGCTCATTTCCGGCGCAGCTGTGCTGCCGTTGCGCGTGGACGAAGTTCTGCAGCTTCAGGCTTCGCGAGAGGGTTCAATGACGGGGTTGATCGCGTGGGTCGCGCGGACACCCGGGGCGGCGCCTCTCAACTATGTCTTTCAGGCTCCTGTCATCGCAATGCTCGGCAACTCACGGCTGTCCGCGAGGATGCTGACGTTTGTGTTTGCCGTCGCAGCTTGCTACGTTTTTTCGCACCTTGCAGACCGGATCTCCAAAATTTATCGGCAACAAGCAACCATGGTCTTCGCGGTTCTTCCAGCCCACTATGTCGCAGCTGTGAGTGCAACACCCGCCGAACAAGGGTTATTTTTTCTCCTCCTCGGGACTGTATGGTTTTTCCGGCTTGTGTCGACCCCAACCATTGCGTCTGCCGCCGTGTACAGCTCTTTGCTCACATTGTGCATTTACAGTCAGCCGTACACGTTTCTGCCGACAATCGGGTATGTGCTGTTCCTGCTTCGTTTCGTTGACCGCGCCCATGAACGCCGTGCACTCTGGTATGTACTAAGTGCGACGGCGCTACCGCCCTTGTTGTTCTTGCCTTACTACATCTGGGCGACGCCGCAAGCTGATCCGAACTGGCTCTTTGCGCCAAGTGGCGCGACCCCCGTGTATACGCAGGCGTTCGCGCAGCTCTCCGCAGCGGGAGCGCTTTCGTACCTGCTTTCGGGAATCATGATTGTTGGCGCGCTCACCGCGGGGTGGATATCTTTCCGCGCCCGCACGCTTGCGTTTGCGAAAAGAATCGCCTTATTTTGCCTTTTCGGCGGCATTCTCACCACGGGCGCGCTCACGGTGGTCTTCGACACGCTCAATAGATCGCCTGTGCGCATCAGTCACATGCTCGGGGCAACTCCGGCGGCAATACTCCTGTGCTTCGCAGCGCTACAGTGGGCGAGCGTAGCGTTCGCCAAGACGTTCACTCGGCGCGCGGCTTCCATAGTCGCCGCCACACTCGCGGTATTATGTGTCGCCAGCGACGCACAGTATCTGCGCGCAAACCGAACCGTCGATCTGCGAGCCGAAGCTTCCGCACTCGCAACCGAAGTTACGCCTGACTCGTGTGTCGTCTTCGTTTCGGAGCACCTGTCGAGATATCTGTTTCTGGTATTTCACCCTGAGCTCGAATATCGCGAATGCCGCCAATTTTTTCAGGGGAAGGTTGTGCTCGCGATACATCCTTTCGTTCGGCTCGATCAGCGGCAAGATGCTGAGACATATTTCCGCGGGCTGGGTTTTGCAGAGAGCAGGCGGCTTCGCGTCGGCGGCGGAGAGATCGTTACCTTCCGGCAAAACAGGTAGGTACGTCTTCCGCGGTTACTCCAGGCTGAATGCTTGCTTCGTGACGCAAGTCCGATTTGCGATCAGATCGCGCGCTGTAAGCACAATCACGTACTCACCGCGTGTGCTCGTCCGTGCTGAAATCACGTTGAAGGTGCCGGGGACAAACTGCGCGGGATAGAAGCTTTTCGAGTCGATCTCCGCTGCATCGGGCTTCTCAACGAATGGCTTGCCGTCTGGCCGAAGCACGGTTACGCCGTAAGCAATGTGATACCGGTTCTCCGGACCGAAAGCGTATCCCGTAATATCGAACGCCGTGTAGACGGTGTCTCCTGGACGGTAAGCAGGGATCTGAAGCGCTTCCCGGCTATTTTCCTCGCGAAGGAACCGGAAATGTTCAATTATAATGCTGTCGGAGTGCTGAATGTCCTCACCGCCAATTCGGAATGGGATGTCCTTAGCCGTTTGCGTTCCGGCAAACAGGTCTCTTGCAGCGACGTGCACGTGATACTCGCCCGCAGCAACAAAGGACGGAAGAAGAAAAGAAAGGCGGCGCTTCGGTATCCAGTCTTTATCTTCTGGATTGAGCTGCGTTTTTATCTCGCCTGAGCTCGACGGCGCGAGAGCGACGCCGTTCGCATCCATGACACTGACTTCATACGTCAGAGAAATCTGCCGCGCGTCCGCTGCTTCATCAGTTTTGATTTCAAAGCCGGCAATCTGGAACATGAAATACAGATAATCTCCCGGCAGAAAAACCGTACTGGTCGATACGAACGGCCCATCTTCCGACTGTTCGACGCCGGCGTTTACGATGCCGAGCGATGAATCGGCCGCACTTATCGGCTGCTCCCAGATCGACGTGATCACGATAGATGCCGCGAGACACGCGAATGCGGTTACTGTGCCGCGTATGGGCGCAGATCTACACTTGAAGTACATGATTCAAAAATCGGAGTAGCAGTCCGGAGCAGCATTGCACGTAGAAACTCCCACGGCGTCAGCGCTCATCAGCCGCTACCTTGATTTTGACCGATCCGAGTGGAGGGCTCTCCGCGCAAACACGCCGCTCCTGTTAAGCGAGCACGAACTTGCATCCTTACGAGGCATCAATGAGCAGGTCTCGTTAAGAGAAGTCGAAGACATCTACGTACCGTTATCGCGCTTGCTGAACCTGCACGTAGCGGCCATTCAGCATCTGTATCAGGTCCGGCGCGAGTTCATCGGGTCACCCGCGCCCAGAAGAGTTCCCTACATCATTGGCATCGCCGGCAGCGTGGCTGTCGGCAAGAGCACGTTCTCGCGTGTGCTACGCGCAAGCCTTGCACGCTGGCCGGATCATCCCCGCGTCGATCTCGTAACCACCGACGGATTCTTGTATCCGAACCGGGTACTCGAACAACGCGGATTGATGCAGCGTAAAGGATTTCCGGAGAGCTACGACCAGCGGCGATTGCTTTTGTTTCTGGCCGAGATAAAAGCAGGCGCACTCACAGTCTGCGCGCCCGTGTATTCGCACCTGACCTATGACATAGTCGGCAACGAGGAACAGCGCATCGAACAGCCCGATATCCTCATCCTCGAAGGGTTGAATGTTCTCCAATCTCCGGCGGGACCTCACGGAGCATCACGGGTTTTCGTGTCGGATTTCTTCGATTTTTCGATCTACCTCGATGCCGACGAGAAAACCATCGAGAACTGGTACGTGCAACGCTTTCTCACTCTACGCGATACGGTTTTCAGAAACGAAGCCTCGTACTTCCATCGCTACGCGACATTGACCGAGCACGAAGCCATCGCAACGGCCCGTCAAATCTGGAGCGAAATCAATTTGCCGAACCTCCATGACAACATTCGGCCAACGCGGGAACGCGCGCATCTTATCCTCGACAAGCGAAGCGATCATCTTGTCGAGCGGATCAGACTCAGGCGAGTGTAAGCACCGGCACCAACTGAGTGTTGTGTTGGTGGACCTGGAGAGATTCGAACTCTCGACCTCTTCCATGCCATGGAAGCGCGCTCCCAACTGCGCCACAGGCCCACGCGAGTGTGGTTACGCCACGAGAATACCACAGCACCGTACCATAACTAGCGCATTCCTTCGCCGTTGCGAGTACTGGCAGATTTTTAACTAAAATGTGTTGACTAAAGCGCTGCTGAAAGTGACAATCAGACGACAAGTAAACATCATTGCTGCTCCTGGGCACTGCTCAGCAGGGAGGCTTACACAAGTACAGGAATGAGTACGCTTTGAGCAGCAGGGCTGAAAGCACTCTGTCACGGAGATGGATGTGAACACGCTTTCAATTCCCATACCGCAGGCTCTCGCCGTAGATGACCTGGCGCACGATCTTCGACAGCCGTTGAGCGTAATCGAATCCCTTGCTTACTATCTCGAGCTGGTATCGCACGACGAAAAAGTTTGTGGGCACGTTCGCCACATTCAAGCCATGGTGCAAGAGGCCAATCGTATCCTCGCCAGGTCGTCCGAGATGACGTAACCCGGCTACCCTCTACGCTGGGCGCTCTCGAGCTCAGCAACTTTTTTTCTCAACTCGCGTAATTCTTGATTTGTCGCAGTTAACCTGGCGACCTGCGCCAGTCCTTTCAAGTGCTGGCGCAGCGGTCGCGCGGGTATGCCCCATACTGGTTCGCCCGCGGTGATTCGCTGGCCCGTCAGTATGCCGGCCTTTCCACCTACGACGGCTTTGCTGTCAATTCTGGCTTTTTCGCCGACTCCGACTTGTCCACCGATAACGGCATAGTCTCCGACCGTTACGCTTCCCGAGAACCCCGTTTGTGCCGCGACAACGACATGTCTGCCGATCAGGCAGTTGTGAGCCACGTGTACCAGGTTGTCGAGTTTCGTACCTTCGCCAATTCGCGTGACGCCGAGCGCCGCGCGATCGATACAGCAATTCGCGCCGATTTCCACGTCGTCTTCGATTTCGACGCCGCCAATTTGTGGAAACTTCTGGTAACGATCGCCGGCTAACGTGTACCCAAATCCATCGCCGCCGATCACACATCCGGA
>JAFAQG010000550.1 GCA_019246575.1 Acidobacteriaceae bacterium | reverse complement strand
AGCCTGACCGGAACCGATGCCGGGAACTACACGCTGAGCTCGGTCGGCACGACGACCGCGAACATCACGCCCGCGACCCTGATCTACAACAGCGACCCCACTCATCGAACATACGGCTCGACGAATCCGCAATTGACGGGAACCGTTACCGGCTTTGTAAATGGTGAGACGCTCGCGTCGGCCACGAGCGGCGTTCTCGCATTCTCCGCTCCGGCTACGAGCACAGCACTTCCGGGCGAATACGCTGTCAATGGTTCGGGCCTGACCGCCGATAATGGCAACTATGTCTTTCGCCAGGCACCAGAGAATAGCGCCGCCCTGACGATTACACCGGCTGCGATCACCGTGACGATTGACAACGTTTCACGGTTCATAAATCAGCCGAACCCGCAATTTTCACTTACGTATTCCGGACCTAGCATTCCGGGCCTCACTATCCCAAGCTTGATGGCCGGTGTCACGTTCCAAACGAATGCCAAGCCAAATTCGCCGGCCGGAACGTATCAGATCAACGGTGTCGGAAAAATCGCAGGGCTCGACATCAAAGTAAAACCAGGCGTTCTAACGGTAATCGACAATTCACCCAAGATACTGCCGACGCCGGTAGCGACGCAATCGCCGAGCGCTGCGGCCCCGGCCTCCTCCACCGCTGCCGCCCAAGCGCCGGTCCAAGAGAACACAATCGGTAACTTCAACGTCACGTATTCAGTCGATTGGGCTAAGGTTCTGGAGAATAACCTACGGCAATTTAAGCCGCTCGCCGAGTCATCGTTCTTTACAGCGCCGCCGCCCAGCACGCATACAGGGGCTCAAGAAAGCAACTCACGAGTCTCTCCATAACCGAACGAGTTCTCTTTCTTCCAGCTAACTAAGTTGCCTCTCGGCACGCCGCCCGTTTTCGCATTGACGCGCCCGGCAGGCGCGAAGAGTGCAAACGCACCTTTTTCGTCCGGCTGCGAACGCGGATGCCCGGCTGCGAACGCGTGGAGATCCGCGACAACCAGCTGGGAGTTCTGATTCATGTCCTCATGGGCAAACACAAAAATTTTGAGCCGTTTCTCCGTGTTTCGCCGCGTCATCAGCTGTCGGCAGCAAAAAGGACGGACACATGATAAACAAACTCTTCGAAGGCGCAGCCATTGCAGTGGTCTCACTCGGCTGCGTTGCAGGAAGCGCGCACGCAGACGTAACAGTCCGCACACGCGTATCGGTCGATCAGGCCAGCACGGAATCGGTTCTTTATTCCCGCGATGCCCGCCAGCGCATCGAGAACGGGCAGACGGTGTTGATCCAACAGTTCGATCAAAAGCGAACCATTCAGCTGAACGTAGCAAACAAGACTTACATTTCGATGCCATTCGATGACGCTGAAAGGAAAAACGCGGCGAATGAGCCGGCCGCTCAAGCCAGAAAGGGAGGAAGCATCGAAATAGAGACTTCGGTCACCGATACAGGTGAGCGCAAGAACATGTTTGGGTACGAGGCGCGCCATCTCAAGATTGAGACGAAACAGCAGGCCAGTGCGGACGCGTGCAGTCCGGGTAAATATCGCATCGAAGCGGATGGCTGGTACATCGATTTCAAACTGCCCAACCAGGACAGCCTTACGAACATCGCGCAGAACTCAGCCGCAAGAACCTGTAAAGACGACGTTCACAGCAAAGCGAATGGCGAAGCTCAACCAGGATTTCCGGTTGAATCCTCTATTAAGACATGGAACGGTGACGCAGCCGATCCGCTGATCACAAAACTCGCCGTTACAGAGCTTTCGACGGCCGCGCTCGATCCGGCTCTTTTTGAAGTTCCCGCCGGATTCTCGGAGAGAACGGTTTCGGCGTCAACCGCGGGAGATCGCGCGTCATCCTCACAGGCGTTCGGGGCTAGGCAGACTGGTATCACTCGTGTGGCGGTCTTGCCGGTCAACGACAAAACGGGTAAAAAAGCAGTGATGGCGATGGCCAGCCGGCAGATCGCGGCACTGCTGCACGCCGCCGCAATCGACGCCGCAGCATTCGATTCAGAACCCTCCGCGAAGCAGGCCCAGGCTGATTATCTTCTCTATACGGACGTGACTGAGATCAAAGAACCGAACAACGCTGCCGCCCAGACCCTCGCGAAGTCCGGACGCTTCGGTGGGCTCGTGAAAGGCATCTCGAAAATGACGCCGGTCGGAGCAGTGGCCAGCAGCGCTGCGGGCATCATCGCGGGTACGCCCGAAGCCCGCGTGGAGTACAGGCTGGTTCCGGTTGAAGGGGGCGCGCCGGTGTGCGGGTCGGTGATCGGAACCGCGGGCAGCGGATTCAACATGCAAACTGCGTTTTCGATGCTTCCCGCGGGCATTGGGATTGGAATGATGGCGAAGTCGATGCCGGGTGCGAGCGCATTGCTGAATCCAGCTTTGAATTCCTCCGCGATTTCGGGCGGGGGAGTCGCCGGCCTGAATCCTGTGATGGCGATGATGGCCGGCGCGGGCGGCGGAAACGGTACGGCGCGGATCTCATCCATCTCTGAGGCGGTCAGTGTTGCGGCAGGGCTCATGCCCGGCCACGGAACAGGTGCGAGTGCCACGGCTGGGCAATCATCCGATGCGACTTCGGTCCTTGCGGCCTTCTCGAGTGAAGCCAAAGCCGTTGCCGAGAAGGTGAAGAGATAATCGTCATCACAGCGATGCGCATGAGCCGAACCCGGCTGAACCACAGCCCCGTTCGGCTTGGCTCTGTTTCAGGAAAAACTCAAATAAAATTAACTGTCAGCCTTGCACTCGCCGGAGCCGTCACGACGAATGACTTCGGAGCAGGTAATTGTTTTTCCGCCGTTCAGAATGGACTCGCGGCCGGCTTCGATGACGAGTTCGTTGTAGCTGCTGTTCGAGGGGGTGGCCATCAGGCCGGCATCATTCAATTCTTTGACGGTTTGTTGACGCTTTCCGAGATCGCTGCGCGCGATGGATTCCACCCGAATGCATGCCTCGATGATGTATTCAATCGAGCGGTATCCATATCCCGCCGGCGTCAGCCCATTGCCGCCATAATCTACGTACTGAAAGTAATCAGGATTCGGCTCCGTATATCCTGTGAGCCCCGGACGGTTGTTTGTCTGGGTGTAGGAGTATTTCATGCCGCGGTACTGATCTGAGTGCAAAATCAGTCCCCCGTCCGTCGCAGCTTTGCAGTACATACTGAGCCCCTGCGTATTGCTTCCCGGCGCGGCGTCCGGATAGCCCAGCGCATTCTGTACGTTGAGACAGGCCCCGTTGCTCCAAATTACGCGCGCATCGGTCCAAAGAAATCCCTCCTGGCCGTTCGGGAACCGATCTCGGACTCCGTATACGCTGACCGCTGCCGGCATCAGCCCCGTGATGAAGTGAACCAGATCGACATAGTGGCAGCCGATGTACGTGAAGGCATCGGAATGGGCGGTCGTCATCCAGTTTTGGAAATTCGAATTGCGGTAATACCATTTTTCGAGCAGACAGGCAGTTCCTAACTTGAATTCCCCAAAGACACCGGCCCGGTAATCGCGACGCGCCATCAAGCTGCGATGATCGAAGCGCTTATGGTAATCGATTCCGACGACTAACCCACGCGAATGCGCGG
>JAFAQG010000128.1 GCA_019246575.1 Acidobacteriaceae bacterium | reverse complement strand
CCGATCGCGCACCGGGCCTAACGGTGTTGATGCGACCGGTCAGCGGCGACAGTTTCTGGCGCCGGTCATTGGCACGGCCAACAGATCCGGCTGATGTTGGACGGCGGGCACCAGGTCGAGCAGCACACCACATCGACGCTGAGTGGCTTGGTGCGCGGGACCCGCTGCCAATTTCCGCCAGGCGGGCGAACAGAAGCCGGTGTCGCGGGTTTCTTGAAAATGGTTCCGCCTGCCAGTGCGCCAGCGCCTCGTGCACCTCGCAGTTCACGCTGAAGCGCCAGGCCGAAGGCGACGCGAGCGCACCCAAGAAGGAGCCGGTCGACTTATTGCGCCATTCCGGCGCAGTGTGGACAGGGCGTCCCCGTCTGCGACGCACAAGGGCGAATCATTTACATCGGCGTCGCGGGGAAAAATATTCCCTTCAGCCAAATAAACGGCACCGCGTACCGACAAGCAAGCTCCGGCCGAGGTAGGCATGATGGAGTTCGCTCGACTCACCGCAGGAGGAAGAAGTATTCGAGCCCTCCGTCTTTTTGACGAGGGGCTAGTTTACCAGCGGGCCCTGCACGGCTGCGAGCCTTGATCGATCGCTGCGTCGTCGGCTGCGACCGCTGGATCTGCAATCCCAATCCAGCTGCGAGTAGAAACCGAATGCACCGCAACGCTCAGCCTCGCAATCTCGCCCGAACTACCAACAGCGCCAGCCCGAGGACGGCTCGGAAACTCAGAATGGCCAAGCTTAACTGCACCCAGATCCCAAAATTCCCGAGAGTCGACTCCACCCGGTCTCCCCACGGATATGGAAGTTTCGCGCAGCTGCTTTGGATTACATAATCTATGGTCCTTTTCCACCAAGTCAAATACTCCGGCTTGTTGAGCCACAGATAACCATAGAGTGCGAGAACAAACACCGCGTCCATAAACGAAACAAATGAACGCGCAACCACTTCCAGAGCCCGGCAAGCGATTGGCTCATCCTCGTGTTCAGCACCGTACCCTCCGGCCGATCCGTCGACCATCCGGACCAGTTATAGCGGCGCGGAACAGCGGAGTGCGATCAGGCTGCGTCGTTATGGCCCGTGACGTTATCTCGACCATCGCACCTGTCCCACTGTTAATCGTGTGCGCGGTAAGCTGCTCGGGCTTGCTTGGTAACTCATTGCGAGGCAATCCAAGCCCATATTTTCCAGATCGCGATAGCTAAAGACATCCGCTTCAATCGCAGCCAGAGATTTTGCAGTGAGAGGGTTCGATACACTCAGGTGTGACCCGGCATACTCCACCATGCGGTGAACGAGTTTGTGTCTCCGATCGGCGATTGCCCCCAGTTGCAACAAGCAAGCGTCAACTTCCCGGTAAATTTCATTCGGCGTCTCGTCGATTCGCATCATCTGCCGAATACGCTCGGTGAGGTCAGGTAAGCGCATACCGCCGAAGACGGCTCGCGCCTTGGCATCCGGCAAACCGGAGAGGTGACGTGCGAGAAAGTGAACCCCTGCCTCTGCTCTGGCATAGGTCGCTATCATGCGTCCCAGTTCGGCGAAATACTCTGTTTCGCGCTGCGACGTAGTAGGGAAGGCGGCGGCAAGACCAAGACCATTATTTAGCTGTCGTTCGAGGGTCATCACGCACGCATCACCTTAACCGCGCGGCCGACGATACCGACCCATCCTCGGCGGCTGGTAGTTCCGTGCCGGGGGCATCGGCACACCATGTTCGGGTTCTGGCCGGATGACTGAGGGCATAGCGGTCGCCGTCGATGGTCCGGGAAAGCACCCGGATCAACGCTTCGGTCTTCGTCTGTCAGTTTAAGGTCCATAGCTCTGAGATGGGGACCTTTATTCAATTTACGAAAGGCAAGCCAACTCCTAACGCTCGATTAACCGTTCTGGATCTAAGACGAGTTTACCTTATTCCTTACGCTTCTGTGGAGCCCCGGTTAGATGAGCAAGACTGAGCAGCTTCCGTGCAGTAGATGCGACTACACTCATCCTCTCGAAGCAAGCGAATGGCAACCCCATTCTGGGTAAACGACAATATGTTCTTTGCCATTTAATGCACACATTCCAGCTGCGATTTGCAGCTAATGGAGCAAATCTATAAGGCGCTCCAAGATGGCTAATATTGGCTCGCTGCAATAGGCATCCGAACTACCCTAGAACTCACAATGGGGCGCCTACTTCATGCGAAATCGCTACCCTTCTCGACATTACAAATAGCATCATCGAAACCGCCTACCTTCATGCGAACCGCGGGCGCGCTCTCGAAAAGAGTATGCCGAGGCGGTCACGACCGAGCTTCCCGGACGCCGGTTAATATAAAGCATTGATTGACCCGTACTGCCCAACGGTTCGCGGTGCACCGGTCCAATTTACCGTCTACAAAAAGAGCCGACGCGATCATGGCCATATAATTTAAGCCGAGAAAACAGATACCGATCGGGCACTTATGCGTCCGGAGCGCACACCGCAAATACCGTGAAGCGGGCGGCGACGTGAACTACCAAAGATCGTGAAGAATGCTAGTTCTACTTGTGTACGGGTCGGTTGCTATTCGAACCTGGAGAGATCACCTCGTGCTCTGAGAGCGCGTCGCGGCGGAGGCCCTGAGCGTCGTCGAGAACGCCGCACCAGGCCCTCGTCCCATTGTTTTGTTATCCTAAAAATTCAGTCCTGGATTGTTCAAAAGCGCAGATAATGAGTCCGATGGCTGCCTGGGGACATTTACGGTCGTCCTTCGCCCCTATCGTCCTTCGCCTCTAGCCCCCGGGTCGGGAATCACGTGTTCGCTCCCGTGCAATGGGTCGTTTTTTTGCTCGACGCATGTGAAGTTTGCAGCCTCGTTCGCGCTGCCGGTCCCTTTATAAACCAGTTTGTCGGGGTATTTGCAGATCGGCCGACTGACCGTGGCGATGGCTTTGTTCGCGTTGTTGTAAGCTATGATCGAATCCGGAGCGACGTCATTCTCCACCCAATTTACAAGCGCACTGAAGAGATCGTTGCTATTGATCAACGGAGCATTGGGCTGAGTCGGGTTGCCGCCGCAGTGACCGTTCCCGGGGTACGGGAAGAACCGATAGAACGCCAGGGTCTGTTTCAGCCCGCCCATTACGTCCTCGACGCGATTGTAGTAATTATAGCTACCGCGCGGGAAGATCAGGAAGTCAGCAAGACCGTGATAAAGGATCATCTTGCCACCATTATCTCGGAAGGCCCCTAAATCTGGATTGTCAGTCCCAAGCACGTCATGGAATTTAAGCTCGGACTGAGTGAAGTAATTCGGGAAAGTTGCTTCCCTAATTATGTGCCAGTCAAAGCTCGGATCTTGCTCAACCCAATATTGCAACCATTGCGTCGAGATCGAGAAGGGACTGGCGCCATCCAAAAAAGCCAGCGAGGTGCCCGGCTCGAGGCCGAACCAAAGTTGCTTGCCGTTTTTAGTCGGGCCTT
>JAFAQG010000090.1 GCA_019246575.1 Acidobacteriaceae bacterium | reverse complement strand
AGAACCAATCGAGGGAGAGTTCCGGGTGCAGCCCGCCAACAATGTGAAACTCCGTTACAGCCTCGGCATATCCTTTTCCGGCTACTTCCCACACCTGTTCCATCGACATCGTGTAACTGTGCGGATCCTTCGCCTTTTTCCCGAAGGCGCACAACCGGCAGCTTGCAACGCAAACATCGGTCGGATTGATGTGCCGGTTCACGTTGAAATAAGTGACGTCGCCATGCAGACGCTCCCGAACGACATTCGCCATGTAGCCTAAGGCCAGAAGATCTGAGCTGCCATACATGGTTACGGCATGCTCGTAGGTGAGGCGCTCACCGCGTTCAACCTTTTCACGAATAGGCGAGAGCCGGGAATCTTCGAAAATTGGAGATGTCATCGAATCGCTCGCATCACCGGATGCAGGAAGATATCGGCGGCCCAAAACGCAAAAAACACTAAGCTCACGTATCCATTAACGGTAAAAAAAGCCGCGTTGACGCGTGACAAATCGTGTGGCTTGACAAGCCCGTGCTCATAGATGAGTAACGCAAGCACAACCGCGATCCCGGCCAGACTGAGCGCGCCCAGCTGGAAGGACACAATGAGCATAACCAGGCAACCGATCATTGCAACGTGCAAAAGCCGCGCAATGAGCAGTGCTCGCCTGAGGCCGAAACGCCGCGGGATGCTGTACAGGCGTTCTTTGCAGTCGAATTCGTAGTCCTGACAAGCATAGATCACGTCGAAGCCCGCCGTCCAGAACATGACCGCTGCCGTGAGCCACAGAACGCGAGCGTCAAGTGACCCACGCATCGCGATCCACGCCGCCGTTGGCGCAATGCCAAGACAAAACCCAAGGATCAGATGCGAAAGAATCGTGAATCGTTTGGAATACGAATACAGGAACAAAATTGCGAGAGCGACGGGCGCTAGCAGGAAACATAGCGTTCCCAGCTCATAGGCGGCCCAGAGGAAAACCACGCTTGTCACAATCGTGAATCCCCACGCAAAACGCTTGGAAAGAAGCCCAGCGGGTAGGTGACGCCTTGCCGTCCGGTCGTTACGAGCGTCGATCTGCGCATCCGAAATACGGTTGAAGGCCATGGCAGCCGAGCGGGCTGCGACCATGGCCACGATAATCCATACCAGACGCGCCGGCAGGCCAGGAACCGAAAAATCGGCCGATCGCCAGGCGAGAAGAGCGCCCGTCAGCGCAAACGGCAAGGCGAATACCGAGTGCTCGAACTTAATCATCTCGAGCGTCAGGCGCAACCGCTTCCAGAATCGGGCCATATGGGCGGAAACGTTACCATTTTAGGGGATGCAGGGCATTGAGCAGCTTCTGGAAGAAGTTCGCCGGGGAGAAACAACCGTCGAGACCGCGATGACTCGTTTGCGGCATCTCCCTTTCGAAGATCTGGGATTCGCGAAAGTCGATCATCATCGCGAGATGCGTCACGGAATGCCGGAAGTCATTCTTGGCTACGGCAAGCAGCCGGATCAAGTAGCAGGCATTGCAAAGGCGCTGCTCGCGAAATCGCCTAATCTGTTGGTCACGCGCGCAACAAACGAAATGGCGGAGCGAGTCGCGGAGCTTGCTCCGGAGACGGAGTACTTCGCGAGTTCGCGAGTCGTTAGGGTCTGGCGCGATCGCACGATTCACGGCAAAGGGAAGATCGCGGCGGTATCCGCAGGCACCAGCGACCTCCCCGTGCTTGAAGAAGCGCAGCTCACCGCCGAAGCCATGGGTAACGAGGTCGATCGTATCTGCGACGTGGGTGTCGCCGGCATTCACCGGCTGCTGCATCAGCGCGAACGCCTCACCGAAGCCCGGGTCGCTATTGTCTGCGCCGGCATGGAAGGCGCGCTACCGAGCGCCGTCGGCGGCCTCGTTTCCTGCCCCGTCATCGCCGTCCCCACAAGCATAGGCTATGGAGCGAGCTTCAACGGCCTTGCGGCGTTGCTCGGAATGTTGAATAGCTGCGCCAGTAACGTCACCGTCGTAAACATCGACAACGGCTTCGGCGCAGGCTACGTTGCCAGCCTCATTAACCGGCTGTAACCGCCGCAGGCATTGCTTCCGCAAAAATATAGAACTGAAAAGTCGGTGTCTTACTTCCCCGCCCCCAACGAGTTGTTTTCCATTGAGCCCGGATAAACCGCACTTCCGGATACGCCGCTGTATCCAGCACGACAGCCGAAGTCCCGGTATAAAACTTCTGCGGAAATTCAATCAGCGGAGCAGTGTTCCACGTTATGCCGTCCGCCGACCCATAAATGCCTACTAGAAGACTCTCTTGTTCAACCACCCGTTCGATTCCCATCGTCAGCAGAATTGCATCGCGTGTGTCGCCGATCTCCAACACAGGGCCGGCGCCGTTCTCATGCACAGTTGTTTCCGGTACAAGAAAGGCCGGCAGCATCGGGATAGTCTTATGCTGCTTTACCCGCCGCCATCTCGCGCAGGCGTGCGATTCGCTCTTCAGTCGGTGGATGGGTCGAGAACAGCCGCATCAGACTGGCCCCAGTGAACGGCTTGACAATGAACAGATGTGCGGTCGACGGCGTCGCCTGCATTGGAAGCTGCTTCGAATAAGCTTCCAGCTTCTGTAGCGCCGAGATCAACTCGCCCGGTCTCCCGGTGTACTTCGCCGACGCGGCATCCGCGTCGTATTCGCGGCTGCGTGAAATTGCGAGCTGAATCAGCATGGCCGCAATCGGCGCTAAAATTAGCATCAGCAGCGCGCCCCATCCGCCGCCTTCCTCCTCGTCTTCGCGCCTGCCGCCGAAAAAGAATCCCATACGCGCCAGAAATGTAATCGCACTCGCGATCGTCGCCGCCACCGAGCTGATCAGGATATCGCGGTGCAGTACGTGACCCAATTCGTGAGCTACTACGCCTTCGATCTCCGCATCCGACATCGCCTGCAGAATACCCGCCGTAAACGCAACGGAGGCATGCTGCGGATTTCGTCCCGTTGCAAATGCGTTGGGCGAACTGTCTGGAATAAGCCACAGACTTGGCATCGGGATGCCCATTCGCTGTGCCAGCCCGGCAACAATGGGGTAAGCGCGCGCATACACGTTGGCGTTTTCCTCCGGCGTGACCGGCTGGGCGCCATAGGTGGCGAGGGCAATCTTATCCGAAAAGAAATAGCTGAGCAAGTTCATTGCGACCGCCATCGCCAGGCCCACGTACAACCCGTTCCGCCCGCCGAAGGCTTCGCCTAGAACCAATAGAAGCCCGCTGAGGGCCCCGAGCAAAAGAACTGTTTTGATCGTATTCATAGCTGCTCAGTTATTTAGATGAAACACGAGCAGTAACGGGTTGCGAATCTAGGAACGGCGTCGCGCTCTCGCGCGCAGCTTAGAAAACCACTCAGCTCTGCGGCGTCGGCTGCGGAGTCCCGTG
Source organism: Acidobacteriaceae bacterium (assembly GCA_019246575.1). The sequence continues at coordinate 851 of JAFAQG010000090.1, read as the reverse complement.
AGCCTGATGGGCGTCGTTCTTGTGCTTGCGCTTGCTACTCTTTCCTGAGTCACCGCTTTGCTGGTCGCTCTGAGTCGAGGGCTGCGCCACACTGCCGTTTGGCGCGGTATTCTGCGGCGGCGGGTTGTTTTCCGGATGTTGTCCTTGCTGCTGGTTCGGATTCTTCGTGTCTTGCGCTACCAGCGGGACTGTGCCGAACAACAAGCCTGCTGCGAGAACGCAGCTCAAAACGTTGTGCATATGGTTCTCCTCGAAGCGGCATCGTGGCACCGCTCCGTTAACTTGACAACGGATCGCCCGTTTTTGTTTCCGGCCAACAGGTTAGCGGCACCCCCTACACTTGGAATAGGGAATGGGAGTAACTGCGCGCGGGGTCCAAACTAGTTCCGCTCAGAAGGCCGCCTTTGGCATTCTGGCGGTCATCAGTTTCTGTCACCTGCTCAACGATTTGGTGCAATCGCTGATCCCGTCGATTTACCCGATTCTTAAAAGCTCGTATGCTCTGAGTTTCGGCCAGTTAGGGCTGATGACACTGGCATATCAGCTCACTGCCTCGTTACTACAACCGTTCATCGGGCTTTATACCGACCGCCGGCCAAAACCGTATTCTTTGCCGGCAGGAGTCGGATTCACCCTCGCCGGCCTGCTTCTGCTTTCGGCTGCGCACACCTTTACCCTGCTTGTCGTTGCGGCCGCGCTCGTCGGCATGGGTTCCGCCGTTTTCCATCCTGAATCGTCGCGTGTGGCGCGGATGGTTTCCCGCGGGCAGCACGGGCTCGCACAGTCCATCTTTCAGCTCGGCGGCACAGCCGGCGCAGCGCTCGGCCCGTTACTGGCGGCCTGGATTGTTT
>JAFAQG010000086.1 GCA_019246575.1 Acidobacteriaceae bacterium | reverse complement strand
GCTTTACCGCGGCATACGCCTATGCAGCATGTCTTAAATACATTTGACCGGACCTTATCCGAGGGAAGTTTTCATGACGAGAGCCAAGAAGGCGGACAAGCCTAATAGCGCCGTACTCCAGAAGTCCGGAACCGGGATCGAAGGCTTCGATCAAATCACCGGCGGCGGTCTGCCACGGGGGCGTCCGACGCTCGTCTGCGGGAGCGCGGGCTGCGGCAAGACGCTTTTTGCGATGGAGTTCCTCGTGCAGGGAGCCCTTGAGTACGATGAGCCGGGCGTGTTTATGGCCTTTGAGGAGACGCCCGAAGAGTTGGCGCAGAATGTTGCTTCCCTTGGATTCGATCTGGATGATCTGGTCGCCCGCCGGAATCTCGTGGTTGACCACGTCCACGTCGAGCGTAGCGAGATCGAAGAGACGGGCGAGTACGACCTCGACGGGTTATTCGTGCGGCTCGGGTTTGCCATCGACTCGGTGGGCGCGAAACGGGTTGTGCTCGATACGCTCGAAGCCCTCTTCGGCGGCCTGCCCAACGAGGCCATCCTGCGCGCCGAGCTGCGTCGCCTCTTCCGCTGGTTAAAGGAAAAAGGCGTAACGGCGATTATCACGGCCGAGCGTGGCGAGGGCGCGCTGACACGTCACGGCCTGGAGGAGTATGTCTCGGATTGCGTGATTCTTCTCGATCACCGCGTTACCGAGCAAATCTCCACCCGCCGCCTGCGCGTCGTCAAGTATCGCGGTTCGGTCCACGGCACTAACGAGTACCCATTCCTCATCGGGAAACACGGCATTTCGGTCATGCCTGTGACTTCGCTCGGCCTTGATCACAAGGCATCGAGCGAAAGAATCTCGACCGGTGTTCCGCGCCTTGACGCGATGCTCGGAGGCAGGGGCGTTTATCGCGGGAGCAGCATCCTCCTTTCCGGGACGGCGGGCACCGGCAAGTCGAGCCTCTCGGCCCATTTCGCCCGCGCGTCGGGCGAGCGCGGCGAGCGCTGCCTCTATTTCGCCTTCGAGGAAGCGATGAGCCAGATCCTGCGCAACATGCGCTCGATCGGTATTGATCTCCAGCCGTGGGTTCGCCGGGGGCTGCTGCAATTCCACGCGACCCGCCCGACGGCCTACGGTCTGGAGGCCCACCTGGCTACGATACACAAAATGATTGACGACTATCGGCCGTCCATGGTCGTCTTCGACCCCCTCACCAACCTCGTGAATGTCGGCTCACACAACGAAGTGCACACCGCGCTGGTGCGCCTGATAGACCTCTTAAAGGTGCGGCAGGTGACCGGTCTCTTCACGAGCCTGACCCGCGGGGAAGACGACCTTGAGCGGACGGAGGTGGGCATCTCATCGTTGATGGACACGTGGATTCTGCTTAAGAGCATCGAGAGCAACGGCGAGCGCAATCGTGGGATCTACGTCCTGAAGTCTCGCGGCATGGCCCACTCGAACCAGATCCGCGAGTTCAGACTGACGAACGCGGGCATCGAGTTGACGGACGTCTATCTCGGGCCGGAGGGTGTTTTGACCGGATCCGCCCGCGCCTCGCAGGAGGCGAAAGAGAGGGCCGAAGCTCTCACCCACCGCCAGGAGGTCGAACGAATTGAGCGCGAGCTCGAACGCAGACGAGCGGCGTTGGAGGCGCAAATCACTATCCTTCGCCGCGAGTTCGAAGCGGAAGAGGAAGAGATGCGGAAGACGCTCGCGCGCGAGCAGTTGCGCATGAATGTTTTAGATAGAGACCGGGCGGAGATAGCTCATCTCCGCCGGGCAGACGTTCTGACTCCGGCCAAGCATTCCGCCGGCAGTAACGGCAAAGGAGGAATTCGTGAAAACGGCAGCCAAAAAGGAGTCGGCAAAACGGTCAAAGGCAAGCGGCAGCGTATCGGAAAGTAAGTTGTGGGAACTGCGCCTGTACGTCGCCGGACCGACGCCGAAATGTCTCAGGGCCTTCAGCAATCTCAAAAAAATCTGCGAAAGCCATCTCGCATGCGGATACAGAATTGAGATCGTTGACCTGCTGGAAAACCCGCAGCTTGCGCGCGCCGACCAGATCATCGCCATCCCAACCCTCGTCAGAAAACTGCCCGCGCCGATGAGAAAAATCATCGGCGATCTTTCCAACACCGAGCGCGTGCTGGTCGGGCTCGACGTTCGTCCTGTGGAATAAGAGCAAGCGGCTTACAAG
>JAFAQG010000069.1 GCA_019246575.1 Acidobacteriaceae bacterium | reverse complement strand
TCCTCAGCCAAGCGCTGAATCTGATCCGTCGTGAATGCATTTTTCGCGCGCAGGTCTGCCACTTCGAGGGTCGCGAGACCGACCAGGTCGAGGCAATCGTGATCGCCGTAAAACGTAATCGCCCCGATATCGTTGGCCGCGATCGGCGCGTTCGGATAGTAAGTCGCCAGAAAGCGCGCCATCTGGTACTGCTGGAAATAAATAGCCTTGGCTCCCCAGGGAATCGACAATAGTGTTGCGCGCGCGCGACTGTAAGTAGACAGTGCGCCAATGGCTACCGCAAGGGCAGCGACCAACGCGAGCCGTCGCTGTGCGGGCGCAAAACCGGGAAACCGCGCGCCGAGCTCCGCGGCCGCACTAAAAAGGACGAAAATCCCGAGCGCAATCAAGTACGCTTCGTAGCGATAAACCCAACCTAAACGCGAGAACTGCGAGTGGAGCAATGCTGTGCCGATGTAGATGCCAAGCATCAACCGCGTTCGCCGCGAGAGCAGTTCCCCGCTGAAAAAGGTGAGCGCGAACAGGCCGCAGCACGCCAGGAAAATTTCTGCCAAACCCTGTTTCCAGCTGTAGGAGCACAGTATGCCTTGCATTGGCGGACCGAACAACGCCGGGGTAAAGTGCAACTGCCCGGGATTGGTCGCCTTAATTCTGAGCGAGTTCGGAATGAAGCTCGATCCCTGCGAAACGCTGTAGAGTCCCATCGCGCAAACCGGAACGAGTGCGGCCGCGCCCGTGACCACAGACGTGACGAGCTGTCTTTCGGACAGCAGCAACAGGCAAGCAACGAACACCAGAAACAAGCCCTCGTAGCGAACCGAGGCTGCCAAAGCCGCAGAGGCACAGAACCAAATTAATGTTCGCTGGGATTGCAGCTTGCTTGTAAGCTCCTCGCTTGCGAAATACAAAAACCACAGGTCGGCAAGGATTTGAAGAATGTGCTCCATACCGCCGAACGTAAGCATAATGAGCGGTGCAGAAAACAAGATCGCGATTTGCAGGCCCATCTGCATCCACTCGGGCGCCTGGGGCTGCAGCCGATTGAATAGGCGGTGGCACACGTACAGCAGCAAGACCGAAATCACGACATCCAACACGAGAGGTATCGTGGCTTTCACCCCGAATAGGGCAAAACACGCTGTCACGATCAGTGGCCAGATCACAGACGATGAGACGGCAGAGAAGACATGCGGAGTGACCCCGAAAGAGTGGTTCAGCAGCAGATTCTTCGCTATCGCCAAGTGAATATAAGTGTCATCGAGGCAATAAAACTGCTCGTAATTCGTGTGTCTTCCCACCCAGAAGAACATCCCGGTTGCGAGAAAGAGATATAACAGCGCGCCTAGGGCAAAAGGGCGGGTCCGCATCGAGAGCTTAGATTTCATCTTACGCGTAGAATTTCGCGCCTCTCGGAAACACGGCGAAACCACTCGGCCGCTGGCCAGTACTACGGTATACTTCCAGTTTCTACAAAAACCAGGAGTGTTGTTTCTGACGAGAACTCTACGCGTCCGTGTCTTGGCCCACCTCTTCGCGGCTTTTTATCTCATTACCATAGTGCGGGCGCAATCGCCAGCCGTCCCACTTCCCGCGGTAATAACAAAGGGCGCTTCCGTCGAAGGCATCACAGAGTACGATTTGCAGAACGGGCTGCGAGTGTTGCTGTTCCCGGACCCGACCAAGACAACGACAACGGTGAATATGACGTACCTCGTCGGCTCGCGTAACGAGAACTACGGCGAGACCGGGATGGCGCATCTGCTCGAGCACATGCTTTTCAAAGGCACGCCGCGTCACAAAGACATTCCGCAGGAATTGACCGAGCACGGCGCGCGCCCGAACGGAAGCACGTCGTTCGATCGCACAAACTACTTCGAAACGTTCGAATCGACGGATCAGAACCTGAACTGGGCGTTCGATCTTGAATCCGATCGCATGGTGAACTCCTACGTTGCCAAGAAGGACCTGGAGAGTGAGATGACCGTCGTGCGGAACGAATTCGAGGCGGGCGAGAACAGCCCGATCAACACACTCATGGAGCGCGTGCTGTCGACGGCGTATCTGTGGCACAGCTACGGGAAATCGACGATCGGCGCCCGCTCGGATATTGAGCGCGTACCGATAGAGCGCCTGCAGGCGTTTTACAAGACCTACTATCAGCCGGACAATGCTGTATTGACCGTTGCGGGCCATGTCGACGAGGCGAAGACGCTGGCGCTGGTGGCCAAATACTTTGGGTCGATTCCAAAACCGGCGCGAGTTCTACAGCCGACCTATACAGAAGAACCTGTTCAGGACGGCGAGCGCAGCGTTACGTTGCGGCGCGTCGGCGACGCGAAAATTATCGTCGTCGGAGTACACGTCCCCGCTTTGGCGAATCCGGATGGGCCGCTCGGGAACATCTTAGGCGATGTTCTCACAAACTCTCCTTCCGGGCGACTATATAAGGCGCTTGTCGATACGAAGAAAGCCGGCTCGGTTAGCTCATTTGCGACCGATACGAAGGAACCCGGGATGCTGTTGATATTTGCGCATGCACCGAAGGCCGCCGACCTGGACGACATCAAGGCGACGTTCCTTCGCGTGCTGGACGACACCGAAAAGAGTGTTCCCACAGACGAGGAAGTTAATCGAGCTAAGACAAAGCTCGGTTCGCGGTTCGATCTGATGTTGCGGAACTCCGAACAATTGGGACTGTTTCTCAGCGAATACATCGCGGCGGGAGATTGGCGGCTGGCGTTCATCACCAGAGACCGTACGAACAAGGCAATTACGGCCGAAGTCGATCAGTTCGCGCGAACTTATTTGAAGGAATCGAACCGCACGGTCGGAGAGTTTGTGCCGACGGAGAAGCCGGACCGTGCGGAGGTTCCGCCGCCTCCGGACATCGCAGCGTTGGTGAAAGGCTATAAAGGGGGCCAGGCCATCGCGCAAGGCGAAGCGTTCATCCCAGTCCCGCGAACATCGATAAGCACACGGTTCGCGGCCAGCTTCAACCCGGCATCAAGCTCGCCCTGCTTTCAAAGAAGACTCGCGGCAACGTGGTGCACGCGACCTTCCGCCTACATTTCGGAGATGTCGAGAATCTGAAGGACAAGGACACAATCGCAAGTCTTACCGGCTCCATGCTGATGCGAGGCACAACGAAACACACGCGCCAGCAGATCACCGACGCTTTCGACAAATTGAAAGCGCAGGTGCGCATCTTCGGCAGTGCAACGGGTGCGATCGCGAATATACAAACGACGCGCGAAAGCTTTCCGGCCGTGATGCAACTCGTGGCGGAGGTGCTGCGCGCGCCATGCTTCCCCGAAGCGGAATTCGAGGCCCTGAAACAGCAGCAGATCACAATGTATGAGGGCCAGCGCCGGGAACCGCAAGCGATTGCCTTCCAGAACGCGGAGCGGCATTTATATCCGTATCCCAAGGGAGATGTCCGCTACGTACACACAATCGACGAGTGGATTGAGAACGTAAAAGCTGCCAAGCTCGAGGACGTCAAGAACTTCTATCAGGAATTCTATGGAGCGTCGAATGCGGAGTTCGCGGCCATGGGAGATTTCGATCCGGAGCCGCTCGAAAAGCAGATCGCTACCCTGTATGGCGGCTGGACGAGTAAGCAACATTACGCGCGAGTTATTCGGAATTACCGCGAGGTGCCCGTGATCAACAACAGCTTCGATACGCCGGATAAAGCGAACTCCATGTTTGTCGCGTTCGAACCTGTGAAAATGCATGACGAGAATCCGGAATATCCCGCCCTCGTCTTAGCCAATTACATGGTCGGAGGCGGTTTCTTGAACTCGCGGCTGGCGGCACGCATTCGCGTGAAAGAAGGATTGAGCTACGGAATCGGTTCCATGCTGGAAGTTGCGGTGCCGAATGAGGACGAGGCGACGTTCATGGCGTATGCCATTGCTGCGCCCCAGAATGTAGCGAAAGTGGAAGCGGATTTCGTCGAGGAAATGAAGCGCGCACTGGATGCCGGATTCAGCGATGAAGAGATCGCCGCGGCCAAATCGGGATGGCTGCAATCGCGACAAGTAAGCCGGGGTCAGGACAACGAATTGGCCTCCAAGCTGGCAACGAATACGCGCTGGGGGCGCACCATGCAGTGGGACGCCAATATAGAACAGAAGGTCAAAGCACTGACTGCAGTGGACGTGAACGCGGCGTTTCGCAAGTACATAGATCTTTCGAAGATCAGCATCATCAAAGCAGGCGATTTCGCGAAAGTAAAGGCCGCGGCTACGACGGGTACGCCGGGGTCGGTCGTAGCGCAATAACGCGTATATACCCCCCCTCACTGCGTTCGCGGCTCCGATTACCCAGACGTGTGCCCGAATGCGAAACTGAGAGTAAGTAATGACTGGAAACGAAATTCGCGCGAAGTTTCTGGAATACTTCGCCGGGCAGGGGCACAGGGTTGTGCGCAGCTCGTCGCTGGTGCCTGCGGATGACCCAACGCTGCTGTTTACGAACGCAGGAATGAACCAGTTCAAGGAGGTTTTTCTTGGACTCGAGAAGCGGGAGTATGCGCGTGCAGCATCCGCGCAGAAATGCGTGCGGGCGGGGGGCAAGCATAACGATCTCGAAAACGTCGGTTATACGCGGCGGCATCACACGTTTTTCGAGATGCTCGGGAATTTTTCTTTCGGCGATTACTTTAAGAAGGATGCGATCGCGTTTGCGTGGGAGCTGGTAACGAATCCTAACTGGTTCGGAATAGCCAAAGACAAGCTTTACATTACAGTTTTCCGCGAAGACGACGAAGCCGAGCAACTATGGCAAAGCGTTGCCGGAGTCTCGAAAGATCGTATTTTTCGCCTCGATGAGAAAGACAACTTCTGGCAGATGGGCGAGACGGGGCCTTGCGGACCTTGCTCGGAGATTCATTACGACTTAGGGCCGGATGCGGCTGAAAGGGGCCGTGAGCACGAGCAGTTTCCTTGGGATGCGGGCGGACGGTTTGTCGAGATTTGGAATCTGGTCTTCATGCAGTTCGATCGTGCAACGGACGGGAGCATGACGCCTCTGCCGAAGCCATCCATAGATACAGGTTTCGGATTGGAACGGGCAGCGGCGATCTTACAAGGGCATCTCTCAAATTACGATTGCGATCTGCTGCGGCCGGTTGTTGAGCGTGCGGCCGAGCTGTTGCGTGTGGAGTTCGGCGCAAACGAGAGGACAGACATCGCGCTGCGCATTAACGCCGATCATGCGCGAGCCACGGCGTTTTTGATTCACGACGGCGTGCTGCCGTCGAACGATGGACGCGGATATGTGCTGCGAAAGATTATGCGGCGCGCCATGCGGAATGGGCGGATGGTTGGAGCGAGCGAACCCTATCTGCACAAACTGACGGGCGTCGTTGCCGAAGTTGTGAGACCCGGATACCCGGAGCTCGAGGAGAGTGTAGACCGAGTGGCGCGCATAGTTCGCGAAGAAGAGAACCGCTACGCGACGACGTTCCAGATCGCGGAACGTTTCTTCCAAGACGAAGCGAAATCGGCCGCGAAGGGAGTGCTTCCGGGTGCGGCGGCATTCAAGCTGTACGACACGTATGGGCTCGCGCTGGATGAGCAGGAGGAGATGGCGCGCGAGTTCGGGTTGACGATCGACCGCGACAGCTTTGCAGAGGAGCTGGAGAAGCAGCGGGTGCGCGCGCGGGCGAGTTGGAAGGGCGCGGATAAGGCTCAGCTCGCGGATGTTTACAAGGATTTACCTGCCACCGAGTTTATCGGGCGCGAAACGTTGGAAGCACCCGTCGAGGTGATCAGGCTCATCGCCGACAAGAGTGCTGTCGAGATGGTTGAGCAAGGCGCAGCGGAAGTTGTGTTTCCGAAGACGCCGTTCTATGCGGAGTCGGGTGGGCAGGTGGGCGACACCGGGCTGCTGCTCGATTCGGAGACACGGGAGAAGGTAGCGGCAGTCGAGGATGCGTATAAGCCTGCGGGTTCGGCGATGGTGCAGAAGATTCATGTGTTGCGGCCGGTCCGGGTCCGGGATCGCCTGATTGCTGCCGTGGATCGAGGTGCGCGTGAGTCGACAATGCGGAACCACACCGCGACGCATCTTCTGCATGCGGCGTTGCGGCAGGTTGTCGGAACGCATGTAAAGCAGGCCGGAAGCGTAGTCGAGCCCGGAAGGCTGCGCTTCGACTTCAGCCATTACGCGCCGATGACGGAGGATGAGCGGCGCGAAGTGGAGCGGCTCGTAAATCAACAAATTCTCGCGAACACGGAAATTGTCACCGATGTTATGGATCTCGATCGGGCGCTATCCACGGGCGCGATGGCGTTATTCGGCGAGAAGTATGGCGAGAGTGTGCGGGTCGTGAGTATCCCGGAGTTCAGCCGTGAATTATGCGGCGGAACTCACGCGCGGCGCACAGGCGACATTGGTCTGTTCAAGATCATTTACGAAGGCAGTATCGGTATAGGCAAGCGCCGGATTGAGGCGATAACGGGAGAGGGAGCGCTCGAAAAATTCCAGCAGGCGAGTGCACAGCTTGCGA
>JAFAQG010000058.1 GCA_019246575.1 Acidobacteriaceae bacterium | reverse complement strand
TCGTCAGTCGGGCGGCTGAGAAGTCTTGGGCTCGAATATGTCGCGTGGGAACGCGTGAACCAACGGGTCTTGTGGTTCTGTGTGACTTGCGGCCTTGTGGCCGGGAGTGCCATCATACTCGTCGCGAGATTATCCGGCCAGCCGCTTGGGTTGGAACTGAACTGGAATATGGCGATCCTTGCTCTAGCGGTGGGGCCGGTGATGGAAGAGGTGGTCTTCCGCGGTTATTTGCTGAGGTTAGCCCTCGTCCTCACAACGCGCCTGCCACGCCCGTTCGCGTCCTGGACGGCAGTGATCTCGGCAGCGGTTCTGTTCGCCAGCTCGCATCTTGCAAAGCCGGGTATAACGGCACTCCAAATGTTCTGCATCGCCGGAACAGGCTGCATCTACGGTTGCATCCGAATCCGTTACCACTCCACAGCGGCGTCGGCACTGACGCATGCTGCCTACAACCTTGCACTGTATCTCAGTTTTTGGTTTGGCCTGCGATGAGCATGGCGTACGTCACGATTCGGATCATTACCGGCAGGCGGACTTCACACTGGCCCGCGAGAACAGTTGCGATTGCCAGCTAAGCTTGAAACGCCATCTCGCCAGCGTCCCGATCCGAGTTGCCCCCGAGACCTCGTCGACGGTACTGGATAATGGAAGCAAATAGTGCATTTCCCGACCGTTGCGCCCATGCGGCTAGCGAGGGTGCCTGACCCCTTGGACCATCCAGATTGGATTTTTGGGCTTAAATATGACGCCTCGTCTCCCGTAGGAAGTTCGACTACCGCCGCTTTACCAACCTGGCCGAGAGCATAAGCAAAGCTCTGTGCGGGCATGAGGACATTCTCGACGGCGAGATTATCTGCCTCGATGCGAATGGTGTGCCCCAGTTCTACGATTTTGCTGCATCAACCGGAGCGATGTGCCGGGAGCGCAGCCGTTCCGGCTAGCAGAACGGGGATCGCAGCGGAGGGCGGGCGGGATACGGCGAGCAAATTGGACCGCCTATCGCTTCCTAAAGGGACGTCCACACGGGCGATCACCTTAAATCACCTTAAAATGGATGACACCGGTGTCCGAACTAGATGCTCTGATTGCACATATTCGCGAAATCTGGCCAGATCTGACCGTACTTTTGCCGAAATCCGACGATCGATATCAATCATTGCCGTTGTGCATCATCGACGCGGTATATTCGATCGGCGTGCGGTATGAATCAACCGAAAGAACCGTTGATAATTTCTGCAAATGGACTAACTGGAATTATGAGCAAGAGTACACAGTAAACGAATTCATCGCCCTCTTCGCCGACTTTGACGGGGATTGGGAAAGGCTTGCTACCGAGGTATTTCGAAATCGGCAACGTACCTCCTCGAGATCAGGCATTCTGAAGGCGGACGCCGTCTACCGTTTCGCCCGAGGATTGCAGTCTTGTGATGTCAATACCCGTGCTGATATCCCGGAAGAGGTTACATTCGATCCGCCTGACCGCCTTGTTTCCGCGATTACCGCCATTCCTGGCCAGTCCAGTGGGATATCCCTGAAGTACTTCCTGATGCTGGCTGGGTACGACGGCGCCATCAAACCGGACCGCATGGTGGTGCGTTTCGTTGCCGATGCGCTCGGTAGAAACGATGTGACCCCGGATGTTGCAGAGACACTGGTTCTGTCTACGCATAAAGTGCTGCGATCCGAGATGCCGGACCTCACGGCGGCGATTTTGGACTACGGCATTTGGTCGTACCAACGGGGAAGGTCCGGGAAAAAAGACCCCAAGCCGATTATCCACGAAATTATGCGTCGCGAAGTCGTACTGCGAATCGGAGGCGAGGGGGGCTCGCTCACGCTTGTGCGGCAACGAACTGCGGACGAGCAGTGGCAGTTCCGGATCGAAACAAACGAAACTGCGCTCTACGACATGCTTTCGGATGAGGACCGAAACGGCATAGAATTCTCTTCGCAAACCGGGTATGTCCGCTCGTTTGAACAAGCGCTGGAGCTGCTCGACAGATATCCCTGGTTTGATTTGTATCCGATCGAAGTCCATCCAGCATTCGTTGAGGCTGTTCTACGTGAAGTACGAAAGCGGGGTGGCGGGGCGGTTGAGTTGCGTTGGCGGGAGGAGTTGAATAGAAAATTGAATAATCGTTGACGAATCTGCGTTCCGTTCACGATTTCCACTTCGCAGGCTACCGGCGACGGTGATCACCTATGGGCGGCTTTGAAGTGATCATCGAACTAACGCGAAACTCGGGTTAACTTTGCCGAACACCCAGAGACTAAATTTCCGCAGACTTGCTGCCGGAACCCAGTCAGCACGAGGGCTGTCGGAGCCGGGACGAGATTTCCGCCGCAGCCAAACTTCACCGAGGCACGCATCCGTCAGGCGGTGCAAGCGAGAACAGGGAAAGTCCTCAAAACGGCAGCTTTGTTGTTTCATCGACGAAGGCGTACTGTATTTGCAGGCGAGTGAGGCCCGTTGCGCCTCTAAAATCTGCTGCTCGGATATCAGTTCGGGTTAGGACAGCACCGGTCAAGTCACAATCCTGCAGAAATGCATTTCTTAGTGTGGATTCCCTCAAATCGGCGTGTTGCAGGTTGGTGCGCCCGAGATCTGCGAACGCGAGATTCGTGCGCATAAGCCGAGCTCCCGCCAGATCCGCTTCTCTTAAAAACACCCACTCCAGATTCGCTTCAATGAGGGAAGCATGGTTCAGGTTCGCTCCAAATAGATATGCTTTGTTCCCAAGAGTCGCGCTATTCAGATCCGACTTCTGCAGATTGGCGCCAGGCAAGAATGCAGCGTCCAGTGATGCTGCTTGAAGCTTTGCGCCCTGAAGCTTGGCTCGCTGCAAATTGGCCCGATTCAAGTTAGCCCCGCACAGAACGATGCCGGTTAAATCCGTTTCGTGAAGATCGACATTCGGCAAATGTGCTTGATTGAGGCGCATCTTACCCCCGAGGATGGCTGCGGTTTCCACCAAACGAACGCTCTCCCCTGCCCTGCAGGGCCCGGCGCAGCCAGTCGAACCCGTATCGCTCCGGCTGATCAGAAATAACCCGAGAATATTTTCCACTCTCGCCGGGCCTTCGCATACCGTAAGGTCGCGAGCGTCAGGTCTTCGCAAAACCCGAGAATATTTCCCGCACCCTTATGGTGCAGCCCCTGCGGCCAGATCCGCCGACAACCGTGGCTTTCCGGGGCTTCGGGAACGCACTCCCGCGACGGGAGTATCACCGGCGGCGGTAGCCACTGATCCAGGCCCGGCTTCCCGGGGACTTGGCGTGACAAGCGGCGCAAATCGTGGGATCAGATTTTGGTACTCCGCCCGGCTGGCGGTGATGCCCGTCTCGAAGATCGGCGGCGCCCGACGCGGCAATTGCCTCCCGTTTCAGCGCCGAGTCGCGGTTGCCTCGGAAAAACCGCAACGAGGTATCGCAACGAAGGCCGCGAACAACTCGGGCCGGCCGCAGCAGGCAGAAAGGCGCCATCTGCGGCGACGCGTGGTTACGAACCGGCTTCGGCGAGTTTCTTTTGCGAGTTTTGGAAGAGAGAACGTCTTGACAGAGGATTGCCATATGAGGCATGAAGCGGCTGGCGAAGAGATTCTTGCGTTGATCGAGGCCGGGTTAGAGGCCCGGCCGAGCCCGATGGAATTCGAAATGGCGTATCAGGCACGCGTGGCGATTGACCGCATCCGATTCGCCATCAAGCATACAGAGCAGTTCTCGCCGAATACGGATCAAATGCGCGAGACCGGATTACAGCTTTTGGATGCGCTTGAGCGCCTTGAAACCGTCGATCGGCGGTTCCAGCTTCGGTCCCGACGTGCACCGGCCACCGCGAGACTGAATCCTGACACTCGGAGCGATTCGCATCAGATTTTTGTTAACAGCGAAAGCCGAAGTCCACAGCGGGCGGACGGGCGTAGCGCAAAGCAGGCGCCACCTCAGGCGCGTTGAAAGCGAAGCCGAAGTACTGACCAGGTACAGACTTCTTCGTAACAGTCGATTAGACCGCCCCAATGAGACATCACGTCAGAAATACTGTCGTCACGAACCCGGCAACAGCCCGCCTCGCCTTAAACTGCGGCCGTTCCAGGGCTTCGAAGGAGCCTGGCGATCCCGGTTATCCACGAGTACCAGCGCGGCGGTAAATATTCTCGGATTTTCCATTTGCGTCAGAGAGTGTATGCGAAGAGGTGAGCGCGGACCGGCGCCATTTTCTGGCAACGGCGCTGG
>JAFAQG010000044.1 GCA_019246575.1 Acidobacteriaceae bacterium | reverse complement strand
TGCGCGTGGCGTGATGCACGCGCGTGCCGTAGCCCAGCTTGATTCGCGGCTTTACAACGATGCGCCTGCGCTCGAAACGGCGGCGTTGCCCGATGCATTCAATCCGTTTCGCTGGTCAGGAGTGGTTGAGACCGCGGTCGATTATCGGCTCTTGGCAATCGACACCCGGGCGCAGCTCGATCTGGATGACCTGCATCACCGCTACTTCAAGCCTGCTTTGACGCCGGCAATCACAAGTGCGAAGGCCACTGAGCCTTTTCGATTTTTTGTCTATTTTGCGCGCTTCCCGGTGTGGTCTGAATCGCCGGTTCGGATCGATGAACGCTCCTGTACGCGCGTAGAGCTCGCGGATCTTCGTTTCGGTGCTCCTGGAACGGGAGCGTTCCATGCGATCGCGCTCGAGGACAGCGGGCAGCGGGTTCTCAGGTCGTGGTTTACGTATGGATCAGGGACAGATTTGGGATGGGGCGATACGGGTGCGCCGCCGGGCGCCGGGCGTTAGTTCGAGCCCAGAGCTTCGCCGACGATGCGGCGGCTTAATGTGACCGCATCGACCTGGTAGGTGCCCGAGCGAACTGCGCGCATGGCATCGAGAACGTGACGCCGGATGATGACGGCGCCGCCTTCAAGGCCGTTGAGGACGGAGCTCAGCTTGGATAATTGCACTGCTTCCGATTGCGGCACCATGCCTTCCCGCATGGCTGCACCTGGATTAACGCTGCCGGTTCCGATATTGGTCATAGAGGCAGTTCTGAAAAACTGTTCCAGATATCGTTGTGCTTCTTTGTCCCTTATCGGCGACTCTGATGCGGCAATTAGCTGCGAACACTTAAGAAAACCCCTCCTAGTCTAAAGAGCACGCATCGACTAGGAAGGAGTAGCTATCCTAGCTGCATGAGACTTTTGCGTGGCTACGCAGCCGCCTTATTGGTTGCCTCCAGTGTGATTGCTGCAGGTTCTTATAGGCTCGTGAAGACGATTCCGATTCCGGGTGAAGGCGGATGGGATTATCTTTTCGCCGACTCCGATAATCGGCGTCTGTACGTCTCCCACGGCACGGAAGTCGACGTTGTCAATCTGGATACAGATGCAATCGTCGGAAAAATTCCAAACACGAACGGCGTGCACGGAATCGCGATCGCTAACGATCTCGGGCGAGGTTTCATCAGCGACGGGCGCGACAATCAGGTCACCATCTTCGACCTGAAGACGCTGGCATTTATCACTAATGTGAAAGCCGGAACTAATCCGGATGGCATTCTGTATGATCCCTTCAGCAAGCGGGTATTCGCGTTTAACGGGAGGAGTCAGGACATGACGGCGATCGATGCTGCCAGCGGCACGGTGGCGGGCACAACGCCACTCGGCGGCAAGCCTGAATTCCCGGTTACCGATGGCGCGGGAAACGTGTACGTGAACATTGAAGACAAAAGCGAACTGGTGCGCTTCGATCCGAAAACACTAGAGATCAAGGGCCACTGGCCGCTCGGTCCGCAATGTGATTCGCCTTCGGGACTGGCAATGGACGTGAGCACGCGGCGGATCTTTTCGGTCTGCGAGAACAAAGTCATGGCCGTGGTGGATGCCGATTCGGGCAAAATCATCACCACGCTTCCGACGGGCGCGGGAACAGATGCCGCGGCGTTCGATCCGGGAACGAAGTTGGCGTTTGCCTCGAACGGTCAGGACGCAACGCTGACCGTGATTCGGGAAGAATCGGAGGACAAATACAGCGTGGTTGAGAATGCGAAAACGCAAAGAGGCGCGCGCACCATGGCGCTCGATACACGCACACACAAAATCTACTTGTCGGATGCAGAGTTCGGCCCGGCGCCCGCAGC
Organism: Acidobacteriaceae bacterium; assembly: GCA_019246575.1. The sequence goes on along the minus strand of JAFAQG010000044.1, from coordinate 686 downwards.
GAGTGCGGACAATCCCCGGCCGCGTCCAAAGATTTTGCCGGGATCGTTCAAAGTTCTCGTAATGGGTCACTAGATGAGTTCTCTTGGACGATGGACTGTTTTCTGGTTGCTCGCGGCGGGATTTATGCCTGGGCGCACGCTTGCGCAAGATCAGCCGCAGCCGCAGAAAACAAATTTTTCAGGCCGCTGGCGCATGGTGAAGGACAAGAGCGACTTCGCGCGGGCGACGATTCCGGACATGATCGTACGGGTGATCGATCAGCGCGGGGTAACGATGAACGTTCATACGATTCAGACTGTCGGGAAAAAAACGGCCACTGCGGACGTGAGCTATTTGCTCGACGGCACGGAATCGCAGAATATCCTTAACGGTCATGACGCCGTCAGCAAGACGTTTTGGGACGGGCCGGCGCTGATGGTTCGCACGACGGTCAAGCTGCCGAACAACACCGAAGAAGTAGTAACAGACCGTTGGGAGCTGTCCGAGGACGGAGAAATGCTTACGACGACGAGCCATATCGTGACGGCGAAGGGCGGAATCGATTTGAAACTCGTGTGCGCGAAGGAAAAACTTCCGAGCTAACTTCTGCGTTTTTGGTTAAGCCAGCGCAGTGCGCGCTGTGCCGCGTTGTAGCCGCACATGCCGTGAACACTGGGGCCGGGCGGTGTCGAAGACGAACATAGGT
>JAFAQG010000023.1 GCA_019246575.1 Acidobacteriaceae bacterium | reverse complement strand
GGCGCGTGTGGTAGCACACGGGGATGAACGCGATGTTGCCATCGAGCAGATCAAGATCGGCGATCTGCTGCGCGTCCGCCCCGGCGAAAAGGTTCCCGTAGACGGCGTTGTCGTCGAGGGCACAAGCTCAGTCGACGAATCGATGCTGACCGGCGAGCCCATGCCCAACGAGAAAGCCCCCGGCGCTCGCGTCAATGCAGGAACCATCAACACGACAGGCGCATTCGTTATGCGCGCCGAACGCGTCGGCAGCGATACCCTGCTCAGCCAGATCGTTCGTCTGGTTGCCGAAGCTCAACGGACCCGCGCGCCCATCCAACGCCTGGCCGATACCGTATCCGCCTATTTCGTACCGGCCGTTGCGCTGTGCGCCTTTGTCACGTTCGTTATCTGGAGTATTTGGGGACCGCAGCCGCGGCTCGCTCACGGTCTTGTAAACGCAGTCGCCGTGCTCATCATCGCCTGCCCGTGTGCGCTTGGACTCGCTACGCCGATGTCGATCATGGTCGGAACCGCTCGCGCCGCCACGGCCGGCATTCTCATACGTAACGCCGAAGCACTCGAAACGCTGCACAAAATCGACACACTCGTCGTCGACAAGACCGGCACTCTCACCGCTGGCAAACCGCAGCTCACCGCGATAGAGCCGGTCGACAGCTTTTCGGAGGCCGAGGTGCTGCGCCTTCTCGCAAGCCTCGAGCAGGCCAGCGAACACCCGCTCGCGTCCGCAATCGTGTCTGCCGCCAAAGAACGTCAGCTCGATCTGTTAAAGCCCGACAGCTTCGAGTCGTTACCCGGGGCAGGGGTCCGTGGCGCCATCGGCGGACGCAACTTCATGGCAGGAACCCGCGCCTTCCTCGAGAGCGCCTCCATTCCGATGACGGAATTCGCCGCCGGCGCGCGCGCCGGTCATTCCGACGGCCAGAGCACAATCTTTGTTGCAAGCGACGACAAGCTCGCCGGCGTCGCCGTGCTCTCGGATAGCATTAAGCCCTCCACATTCGAAGCAGTCAATCTGCTCCACGGCGAGCACGTCCGCATTATCATGCTCACCGGCGATAATCGGGAAACCGCCGCGGTTGTCGGCGAACGCCTCGGCATCGACGATTTCGAAGCAGAACTGCTACCGCAGCAAAAAGCAGAAATCGTTCGGAAGCTGAAATCTCGGGGCCACACCGTCGCAATGGCGGGCGACGGCATCAATGACGCTCCTGCACTCGCGGCTGCACATGTCGGCATCGCGATGGGCACAGGTACGGATGTCGCGATGGAAAGCGCAGGCGTGACGCTCGTAAGCGGCGATCTGCGCGGCATCGCGCGTGCACTGCGGCTCAGCCGCGCCACAATGCGCAACATACGGCAAAACCTGTTCTTCGCGTTCGTGTACAACCTTCTCGGCGTTCCTATCGCAGCCGGCATTCTGTATCCGTTCTTCGGCATTCTGCTCAGCCCCATGATCGCCAGCGCCGCTATGACCTTCAGCTCAGTGTCGGTGATCACGAACGCGCTGCGGCTGCGTAACGTGGAACTGTGACGTTCCAGCTTCTGCCTTCTGGCTTCCGGCTTCTTACTTATGGCTTCTGGTTTCCTGCGGTACGGTACAATTGCCCCGAAACGAGATCTCGCTTTGACACTAGCCCCCATCGACTACGTCAGTCTCGTCATCTATTTCGCGTTCGTACTCGGTATTGGGTGGCTCGCGAAACGCAGAATTACAACTAGCGAAGACTTTCTTACATCTCGCCATTCCGTCCCGGTCTGGATTACGAGCCTTGCGTTCATCGCCGCAAATTTGGGCGCGCAGGAAATGATCGGCATGTGCGCATCGGGCGCCAAATATGGCATTATGACCGCGCATTTCTACTGGCTGGGCGCTGTACCCGCCATGGTGTTTGTGGGCGTGTTTATGATGCCGTTTTATTACGGCAGCCGCGCCCGCAGCGTGCCCGAGTATCTCAAACTGCGCTTCGATGAGAAGACACGCGGATTGAACGGCATCACATTCGCCATCATGACCATCTTCTCTTCGGGCATCAGCATGTACGCGCTCGGGCTGCTGTTCGAGCTCGTGCTCGGCTGGAGCTTTACCAACTCTGTCCTGCTTTCTGCCGCCATCGTTCTCGTCTACACTCTGCTTGGCGGGCTGACCAGCGCGATTTATAACGAAGTTGTCCAGTTCTTCCTCATCGTGCTCGGCTTTGCGCCTCTGGCCGTTTTGGCGACCGAAAAGGCAGGCGGCTGGAGCGGCATCAAGGCAACGCTAGCTCCCGAACTGACACACTCCTGGCGCTATGTTGCTCACTCAAACGAAAATCCGATGGGCGTCGAGATCTTCGGGTTAGTCGCGGGGCTTGGGTTCGTGCTCTCGTTCGGGTATTGGTGCACAAACTTTCTCGTCGTGCAACGCGCCATGGCCGCCGACAGCATGCATGCAGCGCGCCAGACGCCGCTGTTCGCAGCCTTCCCAAAAATCTTCATGCCGTTTGTGGTGATCCTGCCTGGCATCGCAGCGCTCGCGCTCATGAAGACGTCGGCCGGCTACACGGTGCCGCCGGTGCAGCACGGCACCGGGCCCGATTACAACCAGGTGCTGACAACTCTCATGGCGAGCTTCTACCCGAACGGCATGCTCGGCATCGGGCTCACCGGGTTGATGGCTTCATTCATGTCGGGCATGGCCGGCAACGTCACTGCGTTCAACACGGTCTTCACTTACGACATCTATCAGAGCTATATCAGGCGCGACGCTCCCGATGCGCACTATCTTTGGGTCGGGCGCGTAACCACGGTTGCCGGCGTTGCTCTCTCGATCGCTACCGCGTACCTCGCGACGCACTTCAACAACATCATGGATTTTTTGCAGCTCGTGTTCGGCTTTGTCAACGCGCCGCTCTTTGCGACATTTTTGTTGGGCATGTTCTGGAAGCGCGCCACGGGCCACGGCGCATTCGCAGGGCTTATCGTTGGAATGGCGGCCGCTGCCGCGACGCACGGCCTCACAGTCGCCGAAGGCAAGGGTGGATGGATCTCACCCATGCACCAGTTCCCGTCCACCATGGCCCAGAACTTCTGGATCGCGATCTGGGCGTGGGTAGCGTGTCTGATCGTTACCTATGTCATAAGTCTGATGACGAAACCGAAACCGGAAGCGGAGCTTCACAATCTCGTTTACGGAGTCACCGATATACCGCATGAAGGCGCAGCGCCCTGGTACAAGCGGCCCGGTCCTTTGGCCGTCGTCGTCATCGCGGTGCTGGTCATCATGAACATCATTTTCTGGTAAACACAATGGACGATCTACGCCGTCCCATTGGGATCCTTTTTGGCCTGCTCGGCCTCATCCTGTTGATTTACGCACTGCTGTACCCGCAAGTGCGTGCGCCGCTCGACCCCGATACGAACGTGAACCTGTGGTGCGGCGTCATCATTTTTGTCTTCGGAGGTTACATGCTGTGGCTCTCATTCCGGGCGAAATCGTAAGCGGTTTTCGCGAGCGCTTCCGCACAGACGCAACGCCGGTTGTGTACCGTGCGCCCGGGCGTGTCAATCTCATCGGGGAGCATACCGACTACAACCTGGGCTTTGTCTTTCCCATCGCTCTCAAAATGGCGTGCTACGTCGCTATCGCGCCCGCGGAGCACAAGCAGCTTCGTATGTACTCGCGAGATTTCGATGACGAATCGTCTATTGAGGTCGATCACATCCCAACCGCTAAGGCCAATCAACACTGGAGCGATTACGTCGTCGGCGTTGCGCACGAGCTACGAAAACTGGGCGTGAATATTACCGGCGCCGATCTCTGGATTGCAAGCGAAGTGCCCACCGGCTCCGGCCTCAGCTCGTCGGCAGCACTCGAGGTCAGTACCGCAATCGCACTCCTCGGTTCGCAGTCGATCGATAAGCTCGAGTTGGCCCGCCTCTGCCAGCGTGCCGAATCGCAGTTCGTCGGCATGCCCTGCGGCATCATGGACCAATACGCTTCTGTATTCGGCCGCGAGCACGCCGCGATCCAGATCGACTGCCGCAGCCTCGAGCACGAGTACGTCCCCTTACCCGAAAAGCTGAGCATCATCGCCGTCAATTCGCTGGTTAAGCACGAGCTCGGCACATCTGCTTACCGCGACCGCGTAGCCGAATGCCAGGAGGCGGTCTCAGCCATTCAGAAGCTGGCGCCCTCGGTCGAAAGCCTGCGCGATGTGTCTCTGCATTTCTTTGAACGCATCCAGGACAGCATCCCGCCCGTGCCCCGCCGCCGGGCGCGCCACGTCATCTCCGATTCACAGCGTGTGCTCGATCTTGCCGCCGCCGCGCGCGCCAGCGATCTGCGCGAAATGGGCCGTCTCTTCGTCGCCTCCCACCGCAGTATGCAATACGACTACGAAATTTCTTGTGAGGAGATCGATTTTCTGGTCGATACCGCGATCAAGTTGCCCGGCGTCTACGGTTCGCGGATGACGGGCGGTGGCTTCGGCGGCTGCACGGTGAATCTGGTCGCGCCCGAAGCAGTCGATCAGTTCCAAAGCCGGTTGAGCGCGGCGTACAGTGAGCGCTATTCGCTTACACCGGTGTTTTACGATTGCATCCCTGCCGGAGGCGCAGGACGCGTCATGGCCGCCGCATCATCCGCCGATTGAATACATCGGCCTCGCCGGCGCGACGAACGAAGCGCGGTTGATATCGTGTCCTACCCACTTCTGCCAGACGGTCCATCGAATCTCTGCCTCGAGCTCGGATTCCGATTCAGGCCCGTCGAGCAGATGCTTCACGTCGGTTTCTTCGCGCGCAAACAGACAATAGCGCAGCTTCCCGTCCGCCGTTAAGCGCAGCCGGTTGCAGTTCATGCAAAACGGTCTGCTTACAGACGCGATGAAGCCAACGCGATCGCCATTCTCGAACTGATACTCCGTCGCAGGCGCGCGCGGGTCCGCATCCGGAACCGGCGCAAGCGGCCCGAACTCCCGCGACAGCATTTCAATCATCTCGTCCGCCGTGAGCACGCGGTCGAGCGACCAGATCTGCTGCGCATCGAGCGGCATGAATTCGATCAACCGAACTTCGATGTTTCGTTCCCGCCCGAAGCGCACGAGCGGAACGATATCAGGTTCCGTCAGGCCCTTGACGGCAACAGCATTCAGCTTGATCGACCCGAACCCGGCTCGCTGGGCCGCCTCGATTCCGGCCAGCACATGATCGAGTTCGTCGCGCCGGGTGATCTGGCGGAAGCGCTCGCGATCGAGCGTGTCGAGATGGATGTTCAGCCGCCGCAAGCCGGCGTCGTACAGTGCGCCTGCCATCTCGCCGAGCAAAACGCCATTTGTCGTCAGCGCCAGATCATCGATCCCCTGAATCTTGCTCAGCGAGGCGATCAGTTCCGGCAGCCTCGGCCGCAACAGCGGCTCGCCGCCGGTCAGCCGAATTTTGCGTACCCCCACCCCGGCCGCAGTCCGCACGAAACGCACAATCTTCTCGAAGCTCAGCAGGGAAGAAATGGGAGCAAACGCGCCACCCTGCTCCGGCATGCAGTAGAAGCACCGTATGTTGCAGCGGTCCGTCAGGCTGATGCGCAGGTCCGAATGCACGCGTCCAAACGTGTCGGCCAGCGGCCCGGATACGGGTGCTTGCGGAAACACTGCCGGCGCAAGTTGGACGAGTTGGCTCACTCTTCTTCTATGATGCGATAACGCACGGAACGTCTTACCCGGTCGGGCGCGTTCTATCTCACGGCCAGCATCCGCTCGAGCGGTCGCAACGCGCGCTGCATAATCTCCGCCGGCAATTCGATCCGCGGCTCCAGGTTTTCCAAACACGCCGCCAGCTTCTCGAGCGAGTTCATCTTCATATACGGGCACTCGCTGCAGTTGCAGTTCTCGTTCGCGACGAAGTAGAATTTCTTCCCCGGCGACTGCTTCTCGAGCGAGTACCGGACGCCGCTCTCGGTCATAACGATGAATTCTTCGGCCGTTTGCTTACCGCACCAGTCGATGATGGCCGAGGTCGAGCCGATAAAATCCGCCATCCGCAGCACGTCCGACGGGCATTCCGGATGTGCCGCCACCAGCGCTGTCGGATGCTGCGCCCGCGCTTTTGTCAGCCGCCGCGCCGGAAATGTGGCATGAACAATGCAGGCCCCCTGCCAGATCTGCATGTTCTTGCGGCCGGTTTGCTTTTTCACGTAGTTGCCCAGGTTGATATCGGGCAGGAAGAGAACCGGCTTCTCGGGCGGAATCGAGTTCACCACCGCTACGGCATTCCGCGAGGTGCAGAGAATATCGCTTTCCGCTTTCACCTCGACCGAGGTGTTGATGTAGCTGACAATGACGTGATCGGGATTCCGCTTTTTGAAGGCCCGCACGCCCTCGACGGGGCAGCTATCCACCAAACTGCATCCCGCGTGAAGGTCCGGTACCACCACGATCCGCTCCGGATTCAGCACCTTGGCCGTTTCGGCCATGAATTTAACGCCGCAGAACGCGATCACGTCGCCATCGAACTTCTGCGCCGCGCGCGCCAGCTCGAGGCTATCCCCTACGGAATCCGCGAGTTCCTGAATCTCCGGCTCCTGGTAATGATGCGCCAGGATAACGGCTTTTCTTTGCGTTTTAAGATGCAGAATCTCTT
>JAFAQG010000020.1 GCA_019246575.1 Acidobacteriaceae bacterium | reverse complement strand
GCTTTACGAATTCCACATCGACGTCCTGGCCCACTGCCAGGATGAGCGAGTCTGCCGGAATGCTCTCGAACTCTCCCGTAGGTTGCGGACATCCGGACTCGTCCAGCTCCATCTTCTCGACCAGTACATTCCGGGCACCGCTCGCCTTAACGGTTGAAAGCCATCTCACACGGATGCCTTCATCGAGCGCTTCCTGCAGTTCTGATTCATGTGCAGGCATCTTTTCCCGGGTTCGACGGTATACGATCAGTGCGTCGGTCGCGCCGAGACGTTTTGCAGTCCGAGCGGCATCGAGCGCCGTGTTTCCGCCCCCCTAGACAACGACATGACGTCCGAGTTGAGGCGCTTCGCCTGCCTCCACTTCGTGAAATAGTTTCAACGCGTCCAGAATCTTACTCGCATCGCCCGCTGGAATGTAAGTGCGTTTCGCGACCTGAGCGCCGATTGCGAGGAAGACGGCGTCGAAATGCTCTTGGGCCATCGTGGAAGCGAGATCGTCGACTCGCTTCCCCAGCTCCATCTTCACGCCCATCTTCTCAATGCGCTTAATCTCGGCATCCAGGATGTTCCGTGGCAACCGGTATTGCGGAATACCGAAGCGCATCATCCCGCCGGGTTTCGACTCAGCCTCGTATATGGTCACCTCATGTCCCAGGCGCGCGAGATGATAGGCGGCGGAAAGGCCGGACGGTCCCGATCCCACCACCAGCACTCGCTTGCCGGTCTTAGGCTCCGGAATGGGAAGCTGCCAGTTTCGTTGGATCGCGAGGTCACCCAGGAAGCGTTCCACTGCATGTATGCTCACCGGCTTGGCTAGCTGGCCGCGATTACACGCATCCTCGCACGGGTGATAGCAGGCGCGACCCATAATCGCGGGCAGTGAATTGTTTTCGACCAGGGATCGCCAGGCATCCCCATAGCGGCCTTCCTCGGCGTGGTACAACCATTGCTGCACATTTTCACCCGCCGGGCATGCATGATTGCACGGCGGCAGAAAATCCCGATACACGGGCCGCTCGGTTCGCCAGGATCCTGTATGGTTCGCGAGGCTCGATCCTACATCCAACGTAATTGCAAACGGCTTCTGCATGGCTAATCACCCCGTCAATCCAAACTCTTGAATGTTTCTGTCTGCGAGGCGTTGAATCGCACTACGTGTTCCGCGTCCGCGCCGGGTTGGAACAAATGTGCAAAACGTTTCTGCAGTTTCAGGTAGTCTTCGACCGGCGTAAGGCGGCGAATGCGCAGACGGTCGGTGGCTGTGCCAAACTCGGCCTCAAACAACGAGAACAGACCGGTCTCAATGGCAAGCCGTGCGAGCCGAATCGTATCGCCCGCCTCCGATCCCCAGCCCAACGGGCACGGCACGTGGATGTGGATGTAGCGTGCTCCGTGGATTCGCATTGCTTTCTCGACCTTGTACTCGAGATCGTGCAACTCCGCGACGGATGCTGTCGCGACATACGGAATCCGATGCGCCATCGCAATGAGCGGAACGCTTTTACCGTGCCCGAATTCATTTCCTGGGTCTTTGCCGACGGCCGCCGTGGTTGCCATACGCGCGGCGGCAGGTGTTGCGCTCGACCTCTGCACGCCCGTATTCATATAGGCTTCGTTGTCGTAGCAGATATAAAGAACCTCATCGTTGCGCTCAAACATGCCCGATAAGCAGCCGAGGCCGATATCGGTTGTGCCGCCATCGCCGCCTTGCGCAACCACGCGTATGTCAGAGCGTCCCTTCACCTTGCACGCTGCCGCAATGCCGGTCGCAACTGCGGCCGAATTTCCGAACAGGGAATGCATCCAGGCGATGCGCCAGGAGGATTCGGGATACGGGGTTGAAAACACTTCGAGACATCCCGTCGCATTCGAGACGATCACCTTGCCTTGCGCGACGCGCATAGCGGCGTCTTAAGCATAGCGCGCGCCCAGTGCCTCGCCGCATCCCCGACACGCCCGGTGCCCGGATGTCAGTGCATTGGTTCGCTCCGCGCCGGCTTGCACCGTAAGTTGGTCCGGCGAAAGCAGGCGGTTCCCTGCGGTAAAGGTTCCGGTTTGATAAAACTTCACAACTGGCGCAGGCACGATGGTCCCCTCATGCGGTGACGAACTCAGGGTTGAGATCGAGGTAATCGAGAGTTTCGAGCGTGCCCCGGTCGGATCTGTTGAACAGGCGGCGTAGAGATGCTTTTGTGATAGGCCTCCCGCCCAGGCCGGCGATCACGGTCGAGATCTTTATGTTTGTGCCGGCGAGCGCTGATTGGATATCGCTCGTTACGACGCCGCCCATGCCCGGGGCAATGTTCTTTTCGAGAACGAAAACCTGGCAC
>JAFAQG010000019.1 GCA_019246575.1 Acidobacteriaceae bacterium | reverse complement strand
CGGCCGAATGTGTTTTCGGCCAGCTTCTTGTATCGTTTGCCCTTCGGTCCAGGTCATCGCTGGACGACTGGAAACGGATTTGTCAATCACGCTATCAGCAACTGGGAGCTTTCGGGCATCGTGACGTTTTCCTCCGGCGCGCCGCTCAGTATCACGTCAACAGCTTGCAACGCGCCACAGACGGGCAGTTGTTTTCCCAATTATGCTCCCGGGTTCAGCGGAACAGCGACGATTAATGGAGGCCCGGCGAGCGGCGAGGGGGACGTCATTGGAGCAACCGGCGCTCCCGCGACTTCGTACATCAATAAGAATGCGTTCGCGGCGGCTCCGGCTTACACATTCGGCGACGTGGCGCGCAATCTGCCGTATGGGCTGCGAGCGCCCGCCGTTTGGGACACAGATCTCGCCGTTCGGCGGCAGTTTGGGCTGACCGAGCGCGTAAGACTTCTTCTTGCTCTGGACACGTTCAACATCTTCAATACCGTGAACTTCGGCGGAGTCTCGACCGTTCTCGAATCTTCAAGTTTCGGGCAGGTCACGTCGCAGGCAAACGCGCCCCGTAAGCTGCAGATCGACGCGCGCATTAATTTCTAAGCGCCGAGCGAGCCCTGGACTCCATCGACGAAAATACTTGACACGGCCGGTGCTAGGTGCTATTTTTATAGCATCGTGCTACTTAAACAGCACAGGCTCAGCCGGCGCGAGCGTCAGATCATGGACATTCTGTACCGGCGCGGACGTGCTACCGTAGGCGACATTCTCGAGGAGCTCCCGGATCCTCCGAGCTACTCCGCTGTCCGGGCGATGCTGCGCGTGCTCGAAGAGAAAAAGCACATCCGGCATGAGGAAAAGGACTTGCGTTATGTATATCTGCCGGTTGTGTCACGGGAGAAGGCGCGCCGGTCGGCCATCGCTCATCTTCTCGACACGTTCTTCGACGGCTCGACGGAGCAGGCTGTCGCAACCTTGCTGAGCGTCTCTGCGCGTGACCTAAAACAGGAAGACTTCAACCGTCTCGCTGCCTTAATCGAACAGGCTCGAAAGGAGGGACGGTGACAAACTGGGCCTTTTGGCTTGAAGTTTTTGTCCGGTCCGCTACGCTGCTGCTCGCGGCCGGAGTGGTTTATCGGGCGGCAAAGTCGCAGAACGCTGCATTCCGGCACAGACTCTTGCTGTGCACCCTGATTTTACTGGCGCTGCTCCCGGTATTAACCGTCTTGCTGCCCGAAATACAGGTTCAGCTGCATTCGCCACATCGGACCGGGCGAGCGCTTGTTACGGCTCAGGAACTCTCAGCTACGGTAGTGCGTATTCCGGCGCGCCGCTCTGTGAATTGGCCGGTTGCGATCTGGATTGCCGGCGTCTGCGCCGCATGTTTGCCTATGGCTATCGGAGCCTTTGCGGCGTGGAAGATGGTGCGTGATGCCAAACCGGTTGCTACACCGACAATCAAGGATGCGGTTAACGCTGTCGGCGCGCTGCTTCCGTCAAAGACTCAAGTTTTGTTTTGCAACCGAGTCTCGGTCCCGCTCACTTGCGGAATTTTTGTCAGGAAGATTCTGCTACCTCGAGATGCTGAAGCTTGGAGCCCCTCTCGTCTCAAAGCAGTTCTATTACACGAGACGGCGCATGTTCGCAGGCGCGACGTAGCTGTGCAAACGTTCGCGCGAATCATCGCCGCGCTCTACTGGTTCCAACCGTTCGTTTGGGAGCTTCGCCGGAGGTTGCGGCGCGAGAGCGAATTAGCCTGCGATGACGATGTGCTCCGAGCAGGCTTTGTGCCCTCCGAATACGCCGCGGAGCTTCTGGCCATTGCGACAACCATCTCCCGAGGCCAGAGTTTTCCAGCGGTGGCCATCGGCATGGCCCGGTGCTGCGATTTTGAAAACCGGCTACGTGCGATCGTAAATCCGCCGGTTACTTTATTTCCGCGAATGTCCCGGTCGATACGCTATGCACTCGCGTCGAGTCTGGCCCTGGCTGCAATCACGGCGTCCGCGGTCAATCTAAGTTCCCGACAGACTTTGAATCCAAAAGGAGGTTCAACGATGAAATCCGTGCTTATTTCCGCCTTACTGACCTCGACAGGGCTTACGGCGGCGACGATC
>JAFAQG010000012.1 GCA_019246575.1 Acidobacteriaceae bacterium | reverse complement strand
AGCGCGTTCATGTTCGCGCCATCCATGTAGACCAGCGCGCCCTTCTCGTGAAGGATCGCGCAGATCTTCCGAATGTTTTCTTCGAACACTCCAAGCGTATTCGGATTTGTGATCATCAGGGCGGCCACGTCTTCCGTGGCTGCACGCTCGAGGACCTCAAGATCGACAACGCCGCGGTCGTTTGATTTGATGTTGTCGACCGCATAGCTTACCATGGACGCAGTAGCCGGATTGGTCCCATGCGCGGAATCGGGCACGAGAATTTTCTTTCGAGCGCCGCCTCTCTTTTCAAGCAGCGCGCGAATCATCAGAACGCCCGTGAACTCCCCATGCGCGCCGGCGGCGGGCTGAAGTGTGACAGCATCGAGCCCGGTGATTTCCGCCAGAGCTTGTTCCAGGTCCGCAACAATCGCCATGCATCCCTGCGAAAGCTGATCGGGCGCATAGGGATGGGCCCACGCGAGTCCCTCCGTTCGGGCTACGAGCTCATTCACCCGCGGGTTGTATTTCATCGTGCAGGAACCAAGCGGATACAATCCGAGATCGATCGCATAGTTCCAGGTCGAGAGTCGAGTAAAGTGGCGGATTACGTCCACTTCACTTACTTCGGGGAAATCCTCGATTTCGTCTCGAAGGTTGTCGTGGCCGAGGACCCGGGCCGCGTCGACCGGCGGCACGTCCAGCTCGGGGAGTTGGTATCCGCGCTTCCCCGGAGAACTGCGCTCAAACAGTAGCGGTTCATCCTGAACAATGTTCGGCAGAGCCTTTTCGATCATGTTCTGGTTTGTCTAGCCGTTTCCAAATGCCGCTGCGACTGCGTCCATATCTTGCCGCCGGCTCATTTCAGTCGCGCACAGCAGGATACAATCCTTCAGCTCGGGGTAAAACCTCTCGAGCGGTAAACCACCGATGATTTTCTGCTCGAGAAGGCGCGCATTGATCTCGCCCGGCGTCTTGCCGTTTGCGCGCACAACAAACTCGTTGAAGAACGGGCCATCGAACGCAAGTGGAAGCTTACTCGCCAGGTAATGTGCCTTTGCCAAATTGTGCTCGGCTAACTCCCTAAGTCCTTGCTTACCGTAGATACTCATAAATACTGTCGCCATCAATGCAAGCAGAGCCTGATTTGTACAGATGTTGGAGGTTGCTTTTTCACGGCGAATATGCTGCTCGCGAGTCGCAAGGGTCAAACAGAATGCGCGCCGTCCTTGTGCATCTGTCGTTTCGCCAACCAGCCGCCCAGGCAACTGCCTGATGTATTGCGATCGAGCTGCAATGATGCCTGCATATGGACCGCCATAGCTGGGCGATATCGCGAAGCTTTGTAACTCGCCAACGACAATATCGGCATCTCTGGGCGGCTCGATGACTCCGAGTGCGACTGCTTCCGTGAAGACCACAACCAGCAAAACCTTCGCATGGGAACATACCGTCTTAACCTGGCTGATCTGCTCCAGCAAGCCGAAGAAATTGGGCGTCTGGATAATTAGAGCTGCGACATCCTCTGTAAGTTTGGCCTTAACGTCTTCGGGATCGAGTCTCCCATTCGTCGCGTACTTGACCTCCTCCACCGGGATGCCTTGATGCTGTGTGTACGTTCGCAGGACTTCTCTATATTGGGGGTGCAAGGTGCGGGCGACGAGAATCTTGTCGCGGCCGGTAATCCGGACTGCCATCATCGCCGCTTCCGGCACGGCGGAGGAGCCGTCGTACATGGAAGCGTTTGCCACTTCCATGCCAGTTAGCTGGCAGATCATGGTCTGAAACTCGAAAATGCTGGTAAGAGTTCCCTGCGAAATCTCCGCCTGGTAAGGCGTGTAGGAGGTCAAGAACTCGCCGCGAGATACAACTGTGTCAACCAGAACAGGGCGGTAATGGTAATAAACACCCGCGCCGAGAAAGGTCCTGTAGCCTACGCCGTTTTCCGCCGCGCGCTGTTTGAAATGATCTACAATTTCGTATTCGCTCTTACCATCCGGAATCGCAAGCTTGCCGCCGAAACGCACGTCCGTCGCGAGATAAGAGACAAGATCTTCTTCTGATTTCAATCCGATAGCAGCGAGCATTTCGCGGCGCTCGGAATCCGATTTCGGTAGATAGCGCAACTATGATCTTAGCTCAGACCAGGCCTCCGCTTACTCCGCGCCCACGTACTCTTGATAATCGCCGGCGGACATAAGATCCTCTATCTCACTTGGAGCCGAGAGCTTGATCTTTGCCAGCCACGCGTCCCCGTGTGGGTCTTCGTTAAGCTTCTCCGGATGCTTCGAGAGCAGTTCATTTACGGCAACGATTTCGCCGGACACGGGCGAGTAGATGTCCGACACTGCCTTTACGGACTCGACCGAGCCGAGCGTCTCGCCCTTGTTTATCTTCGTGCCGACTTTCGGAAGATCGACAAACACGATATCGCCCAGCTCATGTTGGGCGTGATCGGTGATGCCAACGGTTCCTGAATCGGCATTCGCATGTACCCACTCGTGCTCTTTCGTGTATTTATAAGTATCGGGATAACTCATGCCTTTGCTCTCTTATAGAAGGGCGTGGTGACAGTTACTGCCTGTACGGGCGAGTTACGAATCGAGATAGCGATGGACCGGCCGGGAACAGAATCAGCAAGGGGTAAGTAACACAGTCCGATATTCTTTCCTACCGAGGGCGAGGGACCGCCGCTTGTTACCCAGCCCGCGGGCTTGTGATCGATCCACACCTCATATCCGTCTCGTGCGATGCCTCTTTCCTGCATCTCGAATCCCGCTAATTTTCGCGTCAGACCTCGATCCGATGCGGCTTGTAGCGCCGAGCGCCCTAGGAACTCACCTTTTCCCATCTTCACGATCCATCCCAGGTCCGCTTCGAAGGGGTTGGTCGAGGCCGTGATCTCGTGGCCATAGAGAGCCATTTTGGCTTCCAGTCGAAGCGTGTTTCGCGCGCCGAGACCGCAGGGCTTAATTCCGAACTGCGCGCCAGCGTCGAGTATCTCGTTCCAGACTCGCCGCCCGGTATCGGGAGGAATATAGATTTCAAATCCGTCCTCACCCGTATAGCCGGTGCGTGCGATTCGCCCGGGAACGCCACACACGAAGCCATCGCGAAACCAGTAGTATCGGATTTCCGCCAGATTCGTCTCGGTCAGCTTCTGCAATGTTTCAAGCGCCCGCGGACCTTGAATCGCAAGCTGAGCGTAGCGGTCGCTCGTAAACTCCACTTCGGCATCGAAGCGGTTATGAGAGCGGATGTGATCGAAGTCCTTCTCCTGGTTAGAGGCATTTACGCACAAGAAAAAGTGGGTATCCGATACCTTATGGACAAGAATGTCATCCACAAATCCGCCATGTTCGT
>JAFAQG010000816.1 GCA_019246575.1 Acidobacteriaceae bacterium | reverse complement strand
GCGCGAACCTTCATCTTCAACTGGCTCTATGTAAGAAAGCATCACGGAACCATGGTGCTGCGCATCGACGACACCGACTTCGACCGGAATACTCAGGCGTCGCTCGATTCCATCTATGAAGGGCTGAACTGGCTTGCTCTCGGCTGGGACGAGGTCTACAGACAATCTGAGCGACTCGATCTGCATCGGAAGCTTGCTTACGAGCTCTTGGAGCGCGGGTTAGCTTACCGCGACTTCACGCCCGCCTCGCCGGACCTCGAAGATAAGCCTCACGACCATGGACCGTGGTTGTGTAATCCCGACATGCGAGCCCTTTCGCGCCCGGACAGCGATGCCCGCGCCGCGACCGGCGAGCCGTTTGTGATTCGTTTCCGCGTCGAACGCGAAAAACCCTACGAAATCGTCTTTCACGACCAGGTGTACGGCGCGCAATGCAAGCTGACCGCCGATATCGAAGACTTTGCGCTGCTTCGAAGCAATGGTATGCCGACATACCATCTCGCATCCTGCGCCGACGATATCGACCTGAAGATAACGCACATCATCCGCGGGCAGGATCATCTCTCGAACACCTTCAAACACATCCTCATCTTTCAAGCTGCAGGAAAGCCGCTGCCGCACTTCGCACATTTGCCGCTGCTCACGGCTCCCGACGGTTCGAAGTTGTCGAAGCGTAAGCACGGCGCTGTCGTTAGCGTGACCACGTACCGCGACCACGGCTTCCTCGCCATCTCATACGTGAACTTCCTCTCGCTGCTTGGGTGGTCTCCCAAAGATAATCGCGAGCAGATGACTCTCTACGAGTTGACGAACGCCTTCAGCTTCGAAGGAGTCCATCGCAGCAACGCAGTCGTCAACTTCAACGATGAAGATCCCATCGATCCCAAGGCGCTTTGGCTGAATTCGCAGCATCTACGCTCCATGCCGGTCGAAACGCTCGCTCCATTGGTGGAGCAGTCGCTCCGCCGGCACGGACTCGAACCTTACGGGGAAGAAGCCTTTTTCCGGCACGTTGTTGATACCATCCGCACCCGATTCTCGACGCTGCTCGATTTCTCGACCAAAGGCCGCGCCTACTTCAGCGACGATTTCGAGATCGATCCGCAAGCGCTCGAAAAACTAAATGCTCCCGGCGCTCGCGATCTGCTACATCAGCTCGCCGACCGCATCGCCGCCACTCCCGAGTACACCGAAACCAGTGTGGAAGCCGTGCTGCGCAAGCTTGCCGAAGAGAGAGGCGTAAAGGCGGGCATTCTCATCAACGCCAGTCGCGCCGCGCTCACCGGGCAGCCTGTCGGTCCGAGTGCCTTCGCGGTGTTTATCTGCATCGGGCGCGAGCGCGCGCTTCAAAGACTTCGCAGTGCCTGAGGTCACGCCCGCCATCGTAGGCCTCGGCGGACTGCTCCGCGACCCTGCTTGCTGCGTTATCAAAGACGGGCGAATCGCTTCCGCCGTCGAACAAGCCAAGGTTTCACACCAGGACAGGCCCGGGTCATTTCCCGACGAGGCGTTCTCGATTGCACTCTCTACCGCCGGAATTCGCGTCAGCGATATCGATTGCGTCGCCGTGGCGCGACCGCTCGCAACAGGCTCCGAAAGCGCACAGCAACTCGAGCTACGCGCGCGCTTTCCTCGCGCCGACATCGTTGTTGTCGAGCATCATCACGCCCACGCGGCTTCCGCCTACTACGCCTCGCCGTTTCAACAAGCCTCTGTTCTGAGCGTCGACCGGGCTGGCGATTTTCGCTCCGCGCTCCTGTTCGACGGACGCGGAAACGATCTCACCCCATGCCGCGAGCTCTATTTCCCCGATTCCCTTGGCGATTTGTTCAATCGCGTCACCCAACTGCTCGGATTCGAGCCGCGCTCCGAAGAACACAAGGTGCAATGGCTCTCAACTTCCGGCGACGCGAAATACATCCAGGTGTTTCGCGACATACTGCATCGCGATGGCTCGGCCTGGTCGCAATTCGACCGCAGCTTTTTCGATTCTGACCGGCTGACCGGCGGAGGTTTCAGCACTCGGTTCTATGAAGCGCTCGGCTTCCGAGCCGGTGAAGAGCTAAGCGCAACCACCAGGGCCGACATCGCCGCGAGTCTTCAAGCTTCCATCATCGAGACCGTTGCCCGTATGCTGGGCGATGCCGGCGAAGTGTGTATCGCCGGCGGGCTGGCGTTCAATGCGCTCCTGATTCGCTCGCTTGAAGAACGGTTCCGCCGCGTCTTCGTTCAACCCGCCGCCGGAAATCACGGAACCGCCTTGGGCGCGGCATTGTACGCCTGGCACAATCGCTACCGTCAACCACAGCGGATTCCGTTCGAGACCTTGTGTCTCGGTCCCTCGTATACGCCTGCCGAAATAAAACGAGTTGTCGAGAACTGCAAAGTGCGCTTCCGCTATCTCCTGACCGAAGCGGAGTTGATCGACTCCGCCGTCGCGGCATTAAACGAATACAAAATCGTCGGCTGGATGCACGGCCGCATGGAGTTCGGGCCCCGCGCGCTCGGCAATCGAAGTATTCTGGCTTCCCCTCTTAACCCCTACTCGACAGAGAACCTGAACGCCTACATCAAACACCGCGAGAACTTCAGGAAGTTCGCAGCCTCCGTGCCCGTCGAAGTAGCGGACGAGTATTTTGAGGTAGGACCGAACGCGCG
>JAFAQG010000809.1 GCA_019246575.1 Acidobacteriaceae bacterium | reverse complement strand
CGCGAACTGCTCGACTCGATTGAAACCAATACAGTGGTCGGGCTGCGCGATCGCGCGTTCCTCGGTCTGCTCTCCTATACCTTCGCGCGCGTCAGCGCTGCCGTGGGGCTGAAGGTGGACGATTTCTACATCCAGGGACGGAAGAGCTGGGTGCGGCTGCGCGAGAAAGGGGGCAAAGTCAACGAATTGCCTGTCCATCCCAATCTGGACACCTATTTGATGGAGTACATCGAGGCGGCCAGCCTCGGTACCCAACCCAAATCGCCCCTATTTCCCGCGGTGCGGGGCAAGACCCGCCGGCTGGGAGCCACAGCTCTGAGCCGCCACGATGCCTACCACATGATTCGCCGGCGCGCGGTTGCGGCCGGCATTCGCTCGAAAATCGGCTGCCACAGCTTTCGCGCTACCGGCATCACCACGTATCTCAAAAACGAAGGCCGCTTGGAAATCGCGCAGCAGATGGCCGGCCATGCCTCCATCCGCACCACCAGCCTCTACGACCGCCGCAGCGACGAGGTCGCGCTCGACGAAATATTGCGAATTCGGTATTGAGCGGTTTGGGCCCTCTCCGGCGGCCGGCGGCGGGCCGGCGAGAGCATGCTTGCCTTCTGCCGCACGCATTATTTGAGTTTGGGCCGCGATGGCACTCGCTGCTGGCGGCCGAGCCTCTCGTTGTATACGCTTCGATAGCGCTTGCCTACAACGTTCCCAATCTAGCCCCGCTTTGTCCGAGTCTTGAGCGAAAGGAATTACGCAGAGTTGCGGTCGGTATCCGTTGAACGGCATACTCACCGGCCGTGAAAGAGCTTGCGCGAAATGTCGGGCCAGAATTCCGAAAACGCGGTGCCGAGAGTGCCTTCCGCTGTCACGGTCAAGGCGCGCTGAAACGTGAGTGCCGCACCGCGATCCGTGGAAGGGTAATAAAGATTCGCAATTCCTCCTGCCGCCACGTTGCCAAGCAAATTCGAGTAATTCAGCGCCCATCTGCCGTTATCGTCTTTGCATTGAACGGCTGACAGCATCGAGTAGAGCGCCCGGCTTTTAAAACTGCCGGAGCCTTTGCGGAAATAACGCGGATCCTGATGTAAGAGAGAAGGGAAGAGCGCGTTACCGAGCAGTGCTCCGTCGAAGCCGTCCGCATAGGAAGCCTGAAATCGATGGCTGTAGCCGCCAGCGCCTTGCCCATACCCGCGAAAACTGTTTGACTTCTGGCTCAATGCGGCATCGAACCCAGCGGCCACGAACGCAAATGGGTCCAGCTCTCCCTTTAGCGCGAGCTGATACTTCTGTTCGGAAGACAGCGGCGCCGCATCGAGGATATTCGAGGTGTTGAAATCCGGCACAAGGCCGAGGATTCGCTGCTGCTCTTCCTGCTTCAGCTGTTGTGCCGCATTTTCCGCTCGGCCCGTCCCGGCGAGCACACCCCCGGCCAGGATATAGAGCACGAGCAAGCAACAGTATTTGCGCATCGAGAAACTCATCGGCTCAAAACCCCTCTCCGACAACGAATGCGGCGGGCGTTGAGACTGCGGAACGAGTCGCCCACTTGGAGGGGTTAAACGGCGTCCCATGCGCCAGGTTGCGGTCCGGGAGAGAAACGAACCGACACCGTGTAATAATTGCCTGCTTCGCAGCTACATTCCCAGCATGGAACGAACCAAATTGACCAAAGCGTCGATGATAATCGGCTCGTGACCGGTGCAATAAAAGGTAATAAAATGTAGCATTTCCCCTGAATTCCTGTTGTTTTACTGGTGTGCAAAACAGACCGTTCGCACACATCCAGCTAGTCTGGTCAGGAAAGGGAATGTCTCGGTATTTTTTACAGCATCATGAAAATATTACCTACGAACCGTTGGGAGTATAGCCCTGAGATCTGGGCGAATATTTGTGAAAACCCGTACCGGAAGAGCAACGCCGTACGATTGGGCCGTGGGGTCCTGCGGGGTTTGAACGTTGGACTCCGATTCTTTTTCAATCGAGAAATCAGCGCGAAGTCCGGTGAGAAAGCGCTTGCGCCGACCGTGACTCCCCTGCCGAGCCCGCAACCCCGCTCACGATGCTCGTACGCCGGTCGAAGGTCGAAAGAACGTACTCGCGATCTGGCTGAAGCCCAAATAGAAGTTCTTCACGGGCTCGCCATTTGCATCGGAGTATCGCGAGGACGACGGATCACAACGTGTACAACCGAGTACATATGCCGACTGGTACGATTGCTTTCGGCGATGTTGGCTGACCAAGTGGGCAGGCCTGCGAATAGGCGTGCCGCATAGACATTCTGCGGAACCCAGGAGGGCCCACACGGGAGGAGTTTGGGGTGATCAAATCACACGCGATCGGGTTGCAGATGGCGGCCTCGGCAATCGCCCAAGGAAGGATGATCACCGGGAATGGCGACTCAGCTTGCAAGATGATGAGTTGCTGCGATAGCTCCGGTTATCCAGAGCAGTTGGCCGGTGAAGCCTCCCTTTGCAGCACCGGCTACTGCGGTCGCCGATGCCTTCGATGCTCACGGTTCCGCCTTCTGATACGGAGACATGGAGTTTGGAAACGGCGGTTGCACGTGAATCCACCGCGAGCGGCGAAGCGCCTTGGTACCGCCGGAGGAATCAGTTCAGCCTTAGCAACAGGCGCGGAATACGCGCCGAGGCAGAGAGAGGCTCCAAGACATGTTGGATGAGGGGCTTGCCGGCCCCACTCCGTTCAGTTTTCACTTCACCTGAAATGCAAATTCGCGAAGCAATTCGCCACGGCCATTCGAGCTTGGCGCGTAAATGCGGACGAAGTGAGCGCCGGATGTAGCGATTCCGGGGACACTGATATCCACTCCGCCCTCCGGGACGGGAGTGGTTCCCTTCCACAGTTCGGAGCCGCGATTATCGACGAGCTGCACCTCGACTGTGCTTTGGTTGAGATCGTTCGCGTTCAAGTGGACCTGCAAACGGTGGTTCTTACGTACGAGGGGTGACTCCAAGCCACGATACGCCACCAGATTCAGCTTTTCGACAGAAGCATTTTGTGTCGTAGATGGAGGCGCGATAAAGATTCCGACGCCCAGGGCGGCAACAGCACCGGCCAAGGATAAATGCGGAAGGGCAAACCAACTCCGCCACGAGAAGCGCTGCTCGCGCAGGGTAGCCTCCGCGACTCTTTCCTTGTGGATTTCCTGTAGAGCGAGCTTAATGGCGGCGATTTGGGCCTCAAGTGTTTCGAGCCGGGTAACACACGAGGCGCATGCCATCAGGTGCGTTTCGACGATGTCGAGTTCGGTTGCATCGGATCGATGGAGGAGAAGCCTTTCGAGAGCCTCGTCCTCGGGATGTTGCAGATAGATGTTCGACATACAATTTGCGGAATTTATATATTCCTGATCTGGAGGTGGAGGTACGGGCCGGAAGTTCTCTTAAAAAAAGAGGACACAGCGAATTGGCTATTGTCCGACTGCTGGCCACACCGGGACCCGCGGGGGACTTCTATACTGCACGGGAAGGTCTGTCCACGGATCGATTAAGGAAGAAGTACTCCGGCGAAATGCGCCCGGCGACTGCGCCAAGGACTTACAGAAGCATCGTATGCTCTTGTATTGCTTACAAGGGGCGCTCGCGGCGCGGGGGTCTCTCCAGTGAGACCGCAACGGAGCCATGTTCGCCGCCACCTAAGCGCGTGTCGCAGTTTTGATGGGTGCTGCGGGCGACGCCGAACCGAGCGCCATTTCTCTTCTGCCGAGTTCGCCAAAGCGAGCCTTGGCGCGCGATTTGTACAGCCGGAATTGTGTTTCCGTCAGGCGCATCTCCGCGCAGATTCGGCCCGGTGTCTGTTCGCGTACATAGAAGCGTTCGAGAAGTTCGCGGTCGCGGACCGATAATTTTGCGAGCGCTCGTTTGACGAGGTCGGCTTTTTCGCGAACGAGAGCGGCGCGCTCGGGGGTCTCGGTGGCATCCGCGACGTCCGCTCCGCGCTCAATCTCTGTTTCCCGCGTCCGGTTATGCACCATTCGCTCGATATGGCCCGCTACCTGCCTTTGCGCAACGGTGCGCACGAAGCCCATGAGCCGTTCGGGTTCGCGCAGGCTTCCCTTCCGAATCGCTTCCACGATAATGACGAAGATCTCGTGAATTTTGTCGTCCAGATCCTGGTAGGGCAGCTGCCGGGCTACGTAATAACGTACTCCGCTCGAAAACTTCCGGTACAGTTGCTCGAGACCGGTTGGGTCTCCCGCCTGGATCTGCGCCACAACGCCCGCCCAATCCGGCGAGTTCTCACGCGAGGCGGCGGTGTCACCCTGTAAAGTAGAAATTTCCTCTTGCGGCGGGCCGCCGGGCGACTGCGTCACGCTGGGTTGCAGGTGTCATGTCTCTAAAGCGACTCGTAACGGGTGAACTTTGGACCGCGAGGCGCGCGTGGCATCTGTTCTAGTGGACCGCTTCCCCTTCGGAAAGAAGCTCGATTCTGATTTGCTTTTCAACACAGAGCCGGGCGGCTTCGAGCCGCTCTTCGATCCAGCGGGCTGGCATTGAGTACTCCTTCGCCAGCTCATCGAGTGTCAGGCCACGCCGAAAATCCGCATATAAGCGGAACGGGAAGTAGCTATCGTAGAGCAACTCGTATGCTTGCGCTTGAGCCATATATACGTGTGGGAATAGCGCGGGAACCTCTCATATAAGAAACGAACGAAACAGAAAAAGGGATAGTACACTGAGAGGGAATCTCAGTCGCCACGCTCTCCCGGTCCGACAGTTTCGAACCGGGACTGAATTGTCAGGTTGTTTTTCTCTGCACGCCTGTCGAGGCACTCTCACGGCTGGGGCCGCAACCGCACCGGGCGCGCCCGCAGCTTCAATTTCCTCATAGCCGTCGAGCACTTGCACGCAGCTCCGTACAGTTGCGCCAGCCGTAGATTAACCCCATGAGGA
>JAFAQG010000801.1 GCA_019246575.1 Acidobacteriaceae bacterium | reverse complement strand
TCCTCCACCACTATTTCCGTGGCCGGAGGACAGGCCAACGGCACCTATTATCTGTTGGACGGCGCGGATCACGTGGACGCATTCGGCTTGATCAATCTACCCATTCCGTTCCCTGACGCGCTCCAGGAATTTAGCGTTCAGACCAATTCCGTTCCCGCCACCTACGGCGTCCGCGCGGGCGGAGTGGTGAACATCGTCACCGCTTCCGGCTCCAACTCTTTTCATGGCGACCTCTTCGAATTCCTTCGAAACGGAGCAACCAGCGCGCGAAATTTCTTCGCCCCGACCGTGGATCAGCTCAAGCGCGACCAGTTCGGAGGCGCCGCCGGGGGTCCTATCTTTCGCAATAAGCTCTTCTTCTTTGGCGGGTATCAGGGCACTGTTCTCCACACCGCGCCTCCCACCGTTACATCGTTCGTTCCCACTGCGCAGGCTTTGGCCGGCGATTTGAGTACGCTCGCATCCACCGCTTGCGGTCCCAAACGCACCATCCTCGATCCATCGAATGGCAATCAGGCATTCGCGAACAATCGGATTCCGCCAACGCGTTTCAGCCCCCAGGCGCTCGCAGTCCTGAAATACGTTCCGGTCAGCAGCGATCCGTGCGGAAAAGTTATTTACTCCATTCCCAATAACTCGACCGAAAATCAGTATCTGGGCCGCACGGATTGGATTCAATCGGCGCGCAACTCGGTGTTCGGCCGTTACTTCTATGCCGGCGCGGACAACCCTGCAGTCTTTAACAACAATGTGCTGGAGACTACGCGCCCGGGCACCAGCGACACCGTACAATCGGCCGTGCTGGGCGATACCTATTCGTTCTCGCCCAATGCAATTAATGCTTTTCACCTTACCTGGACTCGCGAGCGCGTCAATCGCGGCGGAGCGCCAAACCTCCCTTCGATATCCGATCTCGGCCTCAACGTCGCGCCATCGCCCGGCAATTTCCCCCAACTCTCGCTGAACGGTTTCTTCAGTACCTTCTGCGGTACTTGCTCGAAGGCGAGTGTCTACTCCGGCAGCAAACAGATTGCCAACGATTTTTCGCTCATCGCCGGACGCCATCAACTCTCCGTCGGCGGCGAATACATCCATCGCAACCTCGACTATCACACCTCCACTCAGCAGGACCCCGCCTACAGCTTCAACGGCCAGATCACCGGATTCGCGTTGAGCGATTTTCTGCTGGGCCTCCCGAACTCATTCACCCAGGGCAATCTGACGCAGTTACAAACCGTGCAGGATTACATCGGGCTGTACGCGGCCGACAAGTTTCGCATCAACTCGCGCGTCAGCGTAAATCTCGGTCTTCGTTGGGAGCCGTACTTTCCCGCCCACGATACCCACGGGCGCGCCACACATTTCGACCTGAACTCCTACGTCGCCGGCACGCACACGACAGTGTTTCAGAACGCGCCCCCCGGCGTAACTTTCCCCGGCGATCCCGGATTCCCGCAAGGCGGGATGAATCGCCGGCTTCCCAACCTGGCCCCGCGCGCGGGCATGGTCTGGGATCTTAGCGGCAACGGCCGCACTGTCATACGCAGCGGTTACGGCATTCTCTACGACATTGCCCCCATGCAGTATTACGACCGCTTCGGTTTCGGTCCTCCCTGGGCCAGTGCCATCACGCTGAACAATCCGGCGGGCGGCTTCGCCAATCCCTATCTCGACTATGCGGGCGGCAACCCCTTCCCCCAGCCCGTTCCGCCCCCGCATAACGTCGTCTTCCCCAGCGCCGCGCAATATGTGAACTTCCCGCTTTCCGTCCACCCCACCTACTTCCAGCAAAGGAACTTCAATTTTCAGCAGCAGGTGGGCGCAAGCTGGCTCGTTTCCGCCAGCTATATGGGAAATAAAGGAACGCACATCTGGCTCACCACTCAATTGGATCCGGCAGTCTACATTGCCGGGATGTCCACGGTTGGGAATACCAACAGCCGCCGGATATTGGCGCGCATAAACCCCATCGCGGGAGCGGCATTCAGCAGCCTTGTCCAAGTGGACGACGGCGGGACCTCTTCTTACAACGCGATGCTCCTTTCGGTGAACCATCGCATGGACAACCATTTCAGTGTTCTGGCGAACTATACCTGGTCGCACTGTATCGACGACGGCGATGTACAGTCGGAGATCACCGGCGGCTATCAGGATCCATATAACAGGCACGGCAACCGCGGCAATTGCTACACCGATATCCGGCAACTGTTCAATCTCTCGCTCGTAGCGGATGGACCGCACTTTAGGGGCCGCAATTGGATGAAGCAGATCGCAGGCGATTGGCGGATATCAGTAATCGCGACGAAGCGTACAGGGTTCTCGCTCACACCTACCACGGGAAGTGACACCTCGTTCACCGGCGTAGGAGCGGACCGTCCGAACGTTACGAGCAATTCAGCGGTTTCGAATCCGACAATTTCGAGATGGTTCAATACGGCGGCATTTGTATCGAATGGGCCCGGAACTTACGGCAACGCGGGACGAGATTCGCTGGTCGGCCCCGGAAGCTTCGACATGGATGCCGCGGCGATGCGCCATATTGTGCTACGTGAGAGCATGTATTTCGAGCTACGGGCCGAAGCCTTCAACGTGCTGAATCACACGACATTTCAGAATCCGGGCACAACTTTCGGAACGCAGAATTTCGGCCGCATTCTCGCGGCAAACGATCCTCGGATTTTCCAGTTCGCGCTGAAATTCGTATTCTGATCTAAGGTTGCTAGTACCTGCTCGTTACAGCTAACTTCACCGCGCTCCGTCGTTGTGTTACTCAAATGAGCATTCGCGTCCTTAT
This sequence comes from Acidobacteriaceae bacterium, assembly GCA_019246575.1. The sequence goes on along the minus strand of JAFAQG010000801.1, from coordinate 2,193 downwards.
CAAGGATGCGCTGCTTCGGTGGAATGTGCTCGCAAGACACGGAGCGGCGACTTTAGCAAGACTAGCTTGTCGGTGAAGACCTGCGACCAAGACAGCTCAGATTGACGTGGAATGAGGTCGAGGCGAAACTGAATTGCGAATAACGTGGAGAATACCGCACAAACTACAATCGCGGCGACGAGCGGCTTTGTGATCGCAGGTACTCGCAGCAGAAATGCCAGCCCGATTGCCACGAGGGGCACGCATGAGGTCAATGAACGGATACTGAAGGAGTCATTGCAATTCCAGTTGGTCGGCATGGACCCGATCACCGCAACCTCTAACGCGATGACGAGTAGCCATACGATGTATTCGCGACTGATCCGGACCGCGGCGTAAATCAACCCGCACACGCCGAGCAGGGTCACGGGTGTCCATAAGAACCAACCGTGATTGGTCGAAAAAAGCACTTTCAGGATATAGCGGGGCGGAAATTGCAAGAACCCAGGACCCTCCGGAATCAGAAGGTACTTGCCGTAGATAGCTTTCCATTCGAGGAACTGCGGAATCCACCAGACAGGCACGGGAGCAGCGTAAACAGCCCATTTTCGCCAGTGAGTCCAGTCTCCGTATCGAATGAGGTCAGCGGCCGGAGGCGCGAGCAGGAAGATAGCATCCTGCCAGCGGCAGATCGAGAGCAGGCCGCCGACCACTCCGAGGAGCAACCAGTCCTGCGCGCGGCCTGATTCGCGAACTCGGAGCCAGCAAAGGACGAAGGCGGAGGAGGCCAGGAATGTCGAGGCATGGGACATCGGCGAGAAGGTGTAGTAACCGACGGACGTCGCGAAAAACATGACAAGGGAAAGCAGTATCGCCACGGTGGGGCTGGTCCCAAGTCGTTCGAGAGCCAGGGTTAAGAAAAACAGTCCGGCCACGGAAAAGATGACCAGTTCAAGTCGGTATGCATACATGACACAGGTCGAGTAGCCATCGGCCCGATGTCCGGCAGCGCCGTCGGCGATGGTGCCTGCACCGATGAACGGAATCGAGAGCAGCGAGTAGCCAATGGCGTACGGGCTGCCCGGCTGGTTGTGAATGCCATGGAATCCGCCGGCATCGGCGCGCGCCGGCTTAAGCACCGCAAGCTCGTTCGTGAGATTGAAATCGTGATCGAACATGAGCGAGTGCGCGACGCCAAAGTAGTAAGCCGGATCGATACCTGAGATGATCGTTCCGGTCCGTCCCGCTACGCGGACGTGCCCGGTGCCAACAACGGCAATGGCTAGAACTAAGCCGAAGGCGAGGAAGAAGTTTCCAGGGGTGAGGCGGCGCATAATGACCGCGAATTATGAGGCACGCTGAGTAACCAATTCGACCAGCTCGCAAAGCGCGTGCTGCGCCGGTGACTCGGGGAAGCTGCGGATGATCGCCCGCGACTTTGTGGTAAAGCTGTGGGCGCGGTCGTATGCGCGTCGAATTGCGCCGTGCGTTTCGAGTATTTGAAGAACACGCATTAGCGGCACCTGCTTGTAATTGCCATCGTGAAGCACGGATTCAATCGCGTGGCGTTCTTCGGCCGAGGCGCTTTCGAGCGCGTAGATGACGGGCAGCGTCACTTTGCCTTCGCGCAGGTCGTTACCGGCGGGCTTGCCGAGAATTTTTTCGCTCGAGGTGAAGTCCAAGATGTCATCGACGAGCTGGAAAGCGATGCCCAGATTCCAGGCGAAGTCGGCGAGTTTCGATTCGGCAGTTTCATCTGCCGCTGCCGCTATTGCACCGAGCGAAGCGCAGGCGGAGAACAAACTCGCGGTCTTGCGATCGATGAGCTCCATGTAATCGGCTTCGCTGATATCGATGCGATGCAACCGCTCGATTTGTACGAGCTCGCCTTCTACCATCATCTGTGTGAGCGAGATGAGGACGTCGAGGATGTGAAAATTCCGCTCGCGTAATGCGATCTGAAAGGCTTGCATGTAGAGCCAATCACCGGCAAGAACGGAGGTGTGATTGCCCCAAACGATGTTGGTCGACGGCCGCCCCCGGCGTGTCTCAGCTACATCAATGATGTCGTCATGCACCAGCGTGGCAGTGTGGATCATTTCGACCACCGCGCCGAGATGAATGGCCGCAGCCCGGGCCTGTTCGGATATTGGCGTTTCGGCTGACTTCGCTCCAGTCAGCCTGGCAGCCAGCAGCAGGAGAATCGGGCGTAGC
>JAFAQG010000706.1 GCA_019246575.1 Acidobacteriaceae bacterium | reverse complement strand
GGCGCTCAATGCGATGCTGCACCGCTACAACACGGTTGGAATCACAAGTATTATCGATCGCATCGAAGGGCCGGAGGGTTTTCGAACTTACCAGAAGCTCCATGACACCGGCGGCCTAACAGTTCGCAGTTATGTTACTTACTTAATCCAGGCGCAAGGGACGCCTGCCGACGTACGCCGGGAAATCGAGCAAATTCCATTTGTAACTGGCTGGGGAGACGACTGGCTGCGTGTCGGTTCTTTGAAGGCTGTCGTCGATGGCGGCATTCTGATCGGCACAGCTTACCTGCGCGAACCCTATGGACCCCACACGCAAATCTATGGGTTCGTACAGCCGGATTATCGCGGCGTTCTCTCCGTACCGCGCGAAAACGTCTTCGAGATGGCCCGAACCGCGGACGAGCTTGGATGGCAGATGACCGCGCATGTTACGGGCGGCGGCGCACTCGATATTCTCCTCGATGCTTACGAGGCTGCTAATCGCACAAAACCGATTGCGGATCTCCGTTTCACCGTAACTCACGGGAACTTTCCCGACGCTCGCGCCATCGAGCGTGCAAAAAGATTGCATGTCGCGTTCGATGTTCAGCCGGCATGGTTGTACTTCGACGGCCCCGCTATTGCCCCGGTCTTCGGCCCCGAGCGCATGCAACACTTTCTGCCGTTACGATCGCTGCTCGACGCCGGATTAGTCGTGGGCGGCGGCTCGGACCACATGATCCGATTCGATCCGATAAAGTCCACGAACCCGTATGATCCGTTCTTCGAAATGTGGATGGCGATCACGCGCAAAATGGCCGACGGCAACGTTCTTCACCCCGAACAGCGGATATCCAGGTTCGAGGCGTTGAAAATGTGGACGCTAAACAACGCGTATCTCATGTTCGCCGAAAAGCGAGTGGGCTCGATCGAGCCAGGCAAGCTCGCCGACATGGCTGTCATCACCAAAGATTTCGCGAGTTGCCCGGAGGACGATATCAAAGATATCGAAGCCGAACAGACAATCGTTGCTGGAAAGGTAGTCTTCGATGCAGCGAAAAAGCAGCCGCAAGTCATATCACGTGCAACTGCACACTAAGTCCTATCTTGACAGACACGTCCAACCCTGACGGGCTGGTTCGCGGACTTACACTTACTCATTCGATCTCTCTTGTAATCGGCACTATCTTAGGCGCGGGAATCTTTCTAAAGACGGCCGTCGTCGTGCAGCAGGTGCATTCGCCGTACACCACTTTGGCAGCCTGGGCCTCAGCGGGATTTTTGTCTTTAGCGGGAGCGTTGACCTACGCGGAGCTTGGGGCGATGCTCCCGAGGGCCGGCGGTGAATATGTATTCCTTCGTGCCGCTTACGGCGACCTTGCTGCGTTTCTTTATGGTTGGATGCGTGTTGTCATCGGAGGCGGAGGAATCGCCGCCCTCGCTGTCGGATTCTCAACCTTTCTCTACTCCGCAGTTCCAGGCAATCAAATTTGGCTCGTCCATCGTTTTAAGCTGGGCACTCAGGTGGTGCATTGGCAGTTCGGGAGTATGCAAGTCACTGCCGTTGCACTCATTGCTGTGCTGTCCATCCTGAATTGTTTTCGCGTTCGGTTTGGTGGCCGCGTGCAGACGGTTCTCACCGTAACCAAAGTATTCACGGTAATTCTCTTCATTGCAGCAATATTCATGTTTGCGAAACCGCCGGAGCAAGCTGCTGTCTATTCCGCTGGCCGTTCAGGAAACACATTGGCGCAGTTCGGCGCAGCAATGATTGCGGCCGTGTGGACATATAACGGATGGAGCTACCTACCAATGGTCGCAGGCGAAGTGAAAAAACCTGGCAGGAACCTTCCTTTGGCTCTTATTGTCGGAATGTCGGCTATCATGCTAACCTACGTTCTCCTCAATATGGCCTACTTCCGCGCCGTGCCTTTGGAAGAAATAGCCACTTCAAACTCAACGCTGTACCCCAACGCTCCGCCTGTAGCCATCCGCGCTGCGAGCACAACATTGGGATCAGCGGGTTCGAAATTCGTCGCCGTGGCGCTTATGGTTTCCAGCATCGGCGCGCTGCACGGCGTCATGCTCTCCGTAACTCGCATCCCGTTTGCGATGGCGCGCGACGGACTCTTCTTTCACGTATTTGGCGTTCTCGGCCGAAGCTCGCGCGTGCCCGTGTGGAGCGTCGCCATTCACGCTTGTTGGGCGAGTCTGCTTGCGGTTTCGGGTACCTTCGACCAACTTACGGATATGGCCGTGTTTTCGTATTGGATATTCTATGCGCTCGCAGCTGCAGCGATTTTTGTTCTTCGCCGCAAAATGCCCGATGCTGCCCGCCCGTATAAAACGCTCGGGTACCCTGTTGTACCGTTCCTGTTTGTTGCCACTTCAGTGTGGCTACTGGTCAGCAGTTTGCAAAGCAACATGTTAGAATCCGCCGTCGGTTTGGCATTGATGCTGCTTGGCGTGCCTCTGTATCTCAAGTTTGCACGCTCGCCGCGGGCCAACAACTTAGCGCGCTAAATCAGTGCAGGTCCCGCTATTCCGCCCTACCAGACCAGGCGTCCTCCCAGCTGTACATTTGTCGCATTCAGCACAGTGGCCGTGATCAGCCCAAATTCCGGGCTCGTTGGCGTAAGGTTCGGCGCGGCGAACCCCTGGCGGTTCAGTGTGTTAAACGTCTCGAATCGAAACTGAAAGTACTTGCTCTCTGAAAGGTGGAATTCCTTCAAGAGCGAGGCATCCATCACGTTCACAGGATCCGCACGCAGATTGTTGAAGTAAGTTTGGAATGTCCGGATGTTATTCACGAGTTGCTGCGAAGAGACTGTATTGAATTGCGTAATGTCGAACGCCGGACCGTTCACCTGCCGCGGATCTAAATGGATATCTCCGCCGTAGTAAATGACATTGCCCCAGGCGAGCGGCGCGCCGGATTGCCAGGTGTAGATGCCGTTAATGACCCATCCGCCGATGAGCGCGTTTTTCCAGCGTGACTGTATATCGATCCATTTGCCCTTCCCTATCGGCAACTGATAAGTAGCGGCAGTAACAAACCGGATGGGCCGGGAATCCACCGAAGTCGCTTTTTCCGGCGCTGGGTCGAACGGATTCAGATAAATACGCCGGTCGATCAGGCCGTCATGGCACACCTGCCGCCCGAAGAGCTGGACCGCCTGATTCGCGAAAGCGGACTTCCCAGGCACAACGACAACACGATCTCCGCCCCGCGGCGCTTGAAATTGGAGCTCGCAAAGGCGCGAGAGCTGGGCTATGCAGTCGAGGACGAAAAAGACGAGGTTGGCTTCCGGTGCGTGCCGGCCCCGGTTTTCGGGGCCGGAAGAATTGCCGCGGCGATCAGCATTGTCGGGACAGTCGAGCAGATTACTTCAGGAAATTTGGCGCTGCTCACCAAGCTCGTGAAGCAAACCGCAGCGGAGATTTCGCAGGTTATTTCCGCCGTGCCGGAAACAGCTCATGAGACACGCTGTTGAGTGCTGACCTGCTGACCCGCCGTTGCGCGACAATCGTTGCAGGCGATGCGTCTCATGTCGGGCCGGATGACGCTTTTCGGTGCTCTCCGCTACGCGCTCTACCTTATAGCGCTACTCGCCGGCGACCAGAATGCTCTCCATGCTCAAGTTTCATCCGAACAAAAGGTTTCTGTCGGTGACATCCTGGTCGCGAACGAAAAGCTCGGTGACCCGAACTTCGCGCGATCCGTCGTTCTAATCGTGCAGTCTGATCCCGACGGGGGAACCGTGGGCGTAATCCTGAATCGCCGGACGAAAATCCCAGTTTCGCAGGTATTTCCCAAGACGGCGCACGCCACGAACGACCCGGTTTACCTCGGCGGCCCGGTTCAAGTTACGGCTGTACAGGCGCTCCTTCGCTTATCCCAACAAACACCGCAGGCGAGACGCGTCATGGATGATGTCTATGTAAGCGGTACTAAGGAGTTGATCGAGAAATCGATCACTTCCCGTTCCGATTCATCCAAGTTCCGTTTGTACCTGGGATACGCAGGCTGGGCGTCAGGCCAACTCGAGGCGGAGATCCAGATCGGCGCATGGTCGGTGCTCCCAGGAAGTCCACAAATCGTTTTCGATCGCGATCCCGACTCGCTTTGGGCGCGCCTGACGCGCAACTCGGAACTGCAGATCGCCGGCGCCTCGAGGATATTAGCAGTCCGGCCCCGGTGCGGACCTTGTCTAACCGTGGTCCCTTCAAATCACTCCAACAACCGCGAACTGTAACTCATTTCAGCCATTTCTCGAGCCAGGTGAACGCGTCCTCCTGCATCGCCGTGTTGAAGCTGTGCGGCACATCATACGTCTGTGCGCGGAAGCGCTCGGGATGACCTTCATTCGCATACACATCTCGAATTTTCGCGACTGCATCTGCCATTCCTTGTTGCGTGAAAAGCCGGTCGCGTCCGCAGTCCTGCACAAAAAGCGCGACCTGCGGCGCACCTAGCGTCGCAACATCGGGATGATCGAGGAAAGCATGTAGCCCGTGCGCATCGTACATATCCGAGTGAGTCGGGTACGCAATGTGTCCGATCGAGGGAAGCGTCGACATCCAGCCAATGACAACCGCGGCCCGAATCCGAGGCTCCATACCAGCCATATAGGTTGCACGGAAGCCGCCTCCGGACAGCCCCGCGCAACCGATCCGCTTCGCATCCACGAACGGAAGCGACGCGAGCACGTCCACGCTGCGTCGATCATCGCGATTTACAATACCGATCCAATTGATGCCATGAAAGCTGAGCTGAGTATTAAGCTCCCCTGTCATCGCTTCGAGGTAGTGATTGGCCGCGTCGACATATTCGGGCGACGCCGGATTCAGGCCCTGCGTCGCCTTCAGCCATGCAGCCGGGGCATCACCGGTGTACTGCAACCGCCGCTCGCCCCAGTAGAAAGCATCGATGACAAGCACGACAAATCCACGCCGCGCGAGTTCGCTCGCCCATGATCGGCCGCCATAGTAAGTCTTCTTAAAAGCCGTCAAGGAAACGTGCTCGGGACTTACTTCGACAAGCTTCTCCTTTCCGAAGTAGAAATATCCGCCATGATCATGAAACCCGACCACAGCGGGATACGGCGGCTTCCCGGTATCTGGCACTAACAAGAATGCCGGGATGCGGTAATCCTTCGATCCCGCAAATGAAATGGTCCGCAGCTCGTAGCCCGATCGCTTCTCGGTGCGCTCGACTCGAACATCCAGAGGCGTCGGCTCTGGCTCGTATGACAGTGCTTTCTCCACCGCATCGCGCCCGCGCTGCCGCCACGCTTCGGTACTGACATTGCCCTTGTGCTCGTAATCCAACGTATAGCCGCGCTCGCGCTGGATCGAGTCGATGATTGGCGTCAAGCTTCCCAGAACGCCTTCACGTGTCACGACTGCTTGGGCCCACAGCTGTCCGGCAATGAGGTAAGTCGAAATCAATAGGAAAAGGGTTCGAGTCATCTTGCACCGGAGAATATCATCTCTACTCCCGGCATCCTTGGCCAATGTCTCTTAATCTGTTTTCCTTTCAGTCAACTTTTCGCGCGCGTTTTGAGCCTCGCGAAATCGAATCCGCCATGTTTCTTTACAGTAAATGGTCATTTCACTAACATCAGGTTTGTGGGCGCGGAATGCTTTGCCGTACATTGCGTGCAACTCGGAGTTACTCGCCGGCCTCCGCCTACCTTGATTTGCAGTTAGAAAGGAAACTGAACCATGCAATACGAAGATTTGCTTAAAACAGAACCCGACACGCGGCCCCGCGTCGAACATCGGGAGGGTCCCATCGCGAGGAGCCTCGAACAACAAACCGCGAAGCTCCCATCAGATCTGTTCCTCTGGGCCGCTTTCGGTTCCATAGCGGGTTCGCTCGCACTGAACCTAAGTCGGAAAGAGCACGGGGCCTTATTCGTCGGCCAGTGGGCTCCAACTTTCTTGCTTCTTGGAATCTACAACAAGCTCGTCAAGCTCCACGGATCCGAGGGCGTATAGATATTTCCGTCGATGTGGAAACGGAGCCCGGAACGAAGTGACGGGTTTTGCCAAGCTTCCGACTGTGCTTACGCCCGGCTTGGATTTGCAGTCAAGGTATTGGGCCAGGCCGGGCTTAAGAGCAATGACTCACGAAGGTGGCAATCGAACCCC
>JAFAQG010000642.1 GCA_019246575.1 Acidobacteriaceae bacterium | reverse complement strand
CGATTACGTCTTGTTTATTGCGATGCAGGATATGGTGTACGGGCCGATTTCCCAGTTATCCATCATCCTCCCCAAATTGCGCCGAAATCTTTCGCGGGCGGAGCGATTGTTCGAAATTCTAGGCGAAAAGCCGGCAATTCGAAATGCAGAGGCCGCCCGCCAGTTACCTGCAGCGGAAAGCCCCGTCGAGTTCCGGGACGTATCCTTCCGGTATCCTGCCTCGGATAGCTGGACGCTCCACGATATTGACCTTTCGATACCCGCCGGATCCACGGTTGCGCTGATCGGCCCTAGCGGATCGGGCAAGAGTACAATGATGAACCTGGTTCAGCGGCTCTACGATCCCCAAAAAGGAAGCATCCTGATAGACGGCAAGGACCTAAGAGAAGTCACGCAGGAGAGCTTGCGGGAGCTGATCACCGTTGTACCCCAGGAAGTAGAACTCTTCTCGCGGACAATCCACGAGAACATCGCATACGGGATGGAGGGCGCCACTCGGGCTCAGGTAGAAGCGGCCGCCCGGCTCGCCCAGGCTCACGACTTCATCATGCGATGCGAGAAGGGATACGACTCGCCGGTTGGCGAGCGCGGCCTAAAACTATCCGGCGGCGAACGTCAGAGAATCGGCATCGCCCGCGCTATCCTCCGTAATCCGAAGATTCTGATACTGGACGAGGCGACCAGCCATCTCGATAACGAAAGTGAGCGCCTGATACAACTCGCAATCGAGCAATTAACTCAGGGCCGGACCTGCTTCATCATTGCGCACCGCCTATCGACAGTGAGAAAGGCCGATAGAGTGGTGGTCTTCAAAGATGGCGGAATCGAGGCGGTAGGCACGCATGACGAACTCTGGGATACGAGTCCTACCTATCGCAAGCTGCACAGTCTGCATCTGGCGGAGAGGCCTTCCAAGATCGCCGCTTAGTACACTGGCTATTCGATCCGCGACGCGGATTCTGAATGGCCGGCTCCGATACATCCCGCAGACGTTTCCTCGAGGTGAGCGGCGTCGCGCTCGGGTGGGGCGCGGTTGCGGAAAGCGGCACAGCGACCATGGCGGACGTGCCGTTCGCTCCTGTGGAGCCTCGCATCGGCATCATCGGCACAGGTGGCCGCGGCACCGCTCTTCTCAAGAACTTCCTCGCCGCCGACGTACGCGTTACGGCTTTGTGCGACATAGTCGCGGATAAAGCGCGGCACGCGCAATCGCTCGTTGAAAAAGCAGGGCAAAAGGCTCCCGACCTGTACACCGCAGGCGATCACGCGTTTGAGAAGCTTGTAATCCGGGATGACGTCGATATCACCGTCATCGCGACACCGTGGCGCTGGCACGTTCCCATGGCGCTTGCGGCCATGACAAACGGCAAGCATGCGTTCACAGAAGTTCCCGCAGCGACGACGATCGAAGACTGTTGGAAGCTCGTCGACACTTCCGAAAAGACACGCAGACACTGCATTATGCTCGAGAACTGTTGCTACGGCTACAACGAAACGCTGGTTCTCGCGATGACGCGCGCCGGTTTATTTGGCGAGCTTCTGTACGGGGAAGCAGCCTACATACACGACCTGCGGCAGGAGCTCTTTTCGAACGAAGGCGAAGGCCTGTGGCGCAGAACCGAACATACTCTACGCGACGGAAATTTGTACCCGACGCACGGTTTGGGGCCCGTTGCGCACTACATGAAGATCAACCGCGGCGACCGGTTCGATTACCTGGTTTCGATGAGCACGCCGGCTCGCGGCCTTGCGGAATATCGCGCGGCGCACATCGCAAAAAGCGATCCGAAATGGAAGGAGCGGTACATAGAGGGAGACATGAACACGTCTCTGATGAAAACGACGAGCGGCCTCACCATAAATTTGCAGCACGATGTCTCGAATCCTCACCCTTACGATCGCTTGAATTCAATTGCGGGGACGAAGGGCGTGTTCAAGGATTACCCGCCGCGGATTTATTTGGATGGACAGGCAGGCGGCGAGCAGTGGGGCAGCGTCGATCGGTATAAAGAGCAATACGAACATCCTCTCTGGAAAAGACAAGGCGAGATCGCACGCAAGCTCGGCGGCCACGGCGGCATGGACTTCATCATGGTCTACCGTCTCATGGAGTGCGTTCGCAAAGGACTGCCGCCCGATATGGACGTGTACGATGCGGCAGCTTGGTCCGCGCCTGGTCCGCTGAGTGCGATGTCACTCGCACGGGGAAGCGCTCCTGTGAAGTTTCCCGACTTCACGCGGGGGAGATGGCAAGAGCGGCCAGCCTGATAAGAGAGACAGCTTACTCGTTCACCCGCGCTGTGAGAGTCTGGCTTTTTAAATACAGTCCGCTTTGCTGAACGTTGGGCGGAACGCGCGATTCGAACGCGCGCAAGCTGCGCGCCAGATACTCCGTTTCTTGAGGATGGACGGCGTAGAACGCGACGTAAGTATCTCCGAGAAATCCCCGCTCGTAGGGGTTGAGACGCCACGTCCCAACCTGCAGCCAGTCGGACGGCAGCTTCTGGGTTCCGACAAACCAGCTTGGATATACGACAGCAACCCGCGTGCGGTGCTCCTCAGCCAAGCGCTGAATCTGATCCGTCGTGAATGCATTTTTCGCGCGCAGGTCTGCCACTTCGACGGTCGCGAGACCGACCAGGTCCAGGCAATCGTGATTCCCGTAAAAAGTAATTGCCCCGATATCGTTCGCCGCAATCGGCGCATTTGGGTAGTAAGTCGCCAGAAACCGTGCCATCTGGTACTGCTGGTCATAGATGGCCTGAGCTCCTCCGGGAATCTCCTTTAGTGTTTTGCGGTCGCGATTGAGAAGCGCAACCGCAACCAGCACCAGTGACAGAGTAGCCAACCTCGCCAGATGCTGCTGCGATCCGACAAAACCAGGAAACCGCGCGTGAAGCTCGGCTGCCACATTAAACAGG
>JAFAQG010000048.1 GCA_019246575.1 Acidobacteriaceae bacterium | reverse complement strand
CGTTCAACTCACGACACACGATTCGGCGTGTTTTGAACGTCAGACGCACGAGCTGACAGCCACAGAGATTGTCACAGCGATCCGGCACTTATTTGCTGAGCAACCGAACATTCAGGCAGACGTTCTCGATATCTGCAAATGCACCGTTCCATCCGGGAAGTTAGAAATGAGTTTAACTGGTGCCGCCGCTCCTCCAATCGGACATCCCGAGGCGCCGGTTCTGTGGCGCGGCGAGGTGTTGACGAACGAAGGGGAGTCATATCCCATCTGGGCCCGCGTTCGCGTGCTTGCCCGCACGACCGCTGTTCGCACCAAGAGCAACCTTAAGCCGCAGCAGGTCATAACCGATCACGATATCGAACAAGTGGAAGTCACGGATTCCCCGGTGCGGCTGCATGCGCCGGATACAACATCCATCTATGTCGGCAAAACCGCTAATCGCGCCGTTGCCGCAAATACGTACCTCGAGCGCAGCATGATTACTCCCGTCGCTGAAGTAACGCGCGGGTCGATAGTAGCCGTCGAGGTGATCAATGGCGCGATGAATCTCAAGCTGAAAGCGCGCGCGGAAACAGCGGGAAACACTGGCGACACCGTAACGCTGACGAATCCGTCAGGGCTGCGCCGGTTTACCGCGGTTGTGACCGGCCGTGGCACGGCTGAGCTCGTTCTGTCACCGGACGCCGCACAGAACTCCGGGCGAGGTCTCAAGCCATGAAGCCATTCGTTTGCTCGCTCCTGATGCTTTCGCTCGCAGCCGTTGCTCCGGCAAAGATCAAGCTACAGCCAGCGAAAGAGGAGACTCCCATTGATAAATTGCTCGCCGCCCCCGACACGACAACCGGCGAGCCCGGCGCTGAAATGTCTCCCGGATCAACCGTCTCCTTCGGCGCGCCCTTCATCGACATCGCTTCCGATCTCCGCGCCCGGAGAGTCGGCGATCAGGTCACGATCGTTATTCTCGATCAGGCATCTGCCACCTCGCAAGGAACAAGCTCGCAGCAAAGGACCTCTTCGGCAAACTCCAGCGTCAGCTCGTTGTTCGGTCCGAAGAGTCCGAAAAACGCTCTGAATAACCTCGCTAAGCTGAGCACCGATCAGCAGCTTAAAGGCCAAGGAACAACGAGCCGGCAGACGACACTGTCGACCACCGTTTCGACGCGAGTCATCCGTGTCCTGCCTAATGGCGATCTCATTATCGAAGGAAGCAAGCTCATCGCCATCAACTCCGAGTACCAGACCGTTGCAGTTCGCGGCATCGTCCGCCAAGTAGATCTCGGACCGACAGACAGTGTGAGATCGGACCAGGTCGGCGATCTCGAAGTCCGCATCAATGGCAAGGGAGTCGTTGCCGACGCGATTCGCCGTCCGAATTTTCTGTATCGTCTCTTTCTCGGGATTCTGCCCTTCTGAACCATGCGAATGCGCAAGCTTTTTACTGCACTGCTCGTCTGCTCTGTTTTGGCCAGTGCTTCCTCTCGAATTAAGGATCTGGTCTCCATCCAAGGAGTGCGCGATAACCAGCTCCTCGGTTACGGCATCGTTGTCGGTCTGAATGGAACCGGCGACAGGCAGCAAACGGTGTTCTCCGTCCAATCGCTCACAAACGTGCTGCAGCGAATGGGCGTGAATGTGCCTCCTACTGCCATCATCGTCCGCAATACCGCAGCGGTACTTGTCACCGCAACCCTCCCGCCGTTTGCGCAACCGGGCAGCAAGATCGACGTCGATGTTGCCGCGATTGGCGACAGTTCAAATTTGCAAGGCGGGCTGCTGGTCATGACACCGCTTCGTGCGGCTAACGGGCAACTGTATGCCATGGCCCAGGGCTCGGTTGTAACCGGCGGTTTCGTAGCCGGACGAGCCGGTAACTCCCAAACGGTGAATCACCCGACTGTCGGAAGAATCGTCGATGGCGCCATTGTGGAACAGGCGCCCCCGAGCATGAACCCGACCAGTGCGCTCAATCTGCAGCTCCGACGACCCGATTACGCAACCGCTTCGCGCATGGCGGAGGTGATCAACCAGAAATACGGCGATGGTGATTCGGAGAACATCGCGCGCGCTCTGAACTCCGGATTGATTACCGTGCATGTCCCCGAGTCGTATCAGGCCAACATAGTCGATTTCGTAGCCGGGGTCGAAGACCTGCAACTCGACGCCGATCGCGCTGCGAAAATTGCAATTAACGAACGCACTGGCACGGTCGTTCTGGGCGGCGACTTGCACATTGCTCCCGCCGCCATTCTTCACGGCGACCTCACGGTTCAGATCCAAACCTCGTACGGCGTTTCTCAACCGGCGCCGTTCTCAGGCGGTCAGACGGCTGTCGTTCCGCAGGTCGATGTGGCTGCCAAGCAGGACAAGGCCAAGGATATCGTGCTCAAGAACGGAGCAACCGTAGACGAACTCGTGCGCTCACTCGTCGCGATCGGCTCGACACCGCGCGATATCATTGCCATCCTGCAAAGCTTGAAAGCGGCCGGCGCACTCGACGCAGAGATCGAGATTCTCTAGGAGTCATAAATGATACACCCGATCACAACCTCGCCCTCCGTCCCATTTGTACCCGGCGCCACAGCTCCGAAAGACTCGCCGGATTCGATCCACAAGGCCGCGAGTCAGTTCGAAGCGCTCTTGATGAGCGAAGTCCTGAAATCCGCGCGCGAAAGCGATGGCGGCGGCTGGATGGGCACCGACGAGGAAGATGCAGGCTCGGGTCTCAGCGACCTTTCAGAGCAGCAACTCGCGCAAGCGCTCGCAAGTGGCGGCGGACTCGGGCTCGCGAAGACGATCTCGGCAGGACTGAAAAAGGCCGCTCATCCCGCGGTCAACTCCCCGACGCTTTAAGCGCGGCGACGTTCCGCGAGCATCCGCGAAACGTACGATTCGGCTGCGAGGGTCTCCAGCTCCTTGTCGGCTTCTGCCTGCCACTCGCTCCGGCGCTTGGCTCTTAGCTTATCGAGGAGCTTGACCCGCGTGTCGGCCGCTGCAGCTTTCTGCTGCTGTTGTTTAATCTCCGCCAGAACACGGTCGCGGTGCTGCTGCAACTCGGCTCTCTTGCGTCGAATATGCCGTTCGAAGCTGGCCAATGCGGTGAAATCCTGACTGAAGGCGGACTGGCCATTCTTGACATCCGCATTGGCGTCGAGCAGCTGAGTCTCGATGGCTCTGATCTCCGCTTCGAGAGCATTCAGTTTTGCGGTCAGGGTTGTCAGGCGAGCTCGTTCTACTTCCGCCTGCTGCCTGCGAAGGTCGAGGACTCGCTCCAGAGTAAATTCAAACCGTTTCACAGCTGAATTCCGCTATCACGCAATCGCAGAGGCAAGCTCTTTCAACGATTCCAATGTCTCGCCCAATGGCGCGCTCTGACCCGCTTCCTGCCTTAAGAACTGCTCAATGCTGCCGCGCTGCCGGATTGCGCCATCGAGCCGCGGATTCGAGCCCGATACATACGCTCCAAGGTTGATCAGGTCCTGAGATCGATCCATGAGAGCGAGCGCTTCTCTGATTCGCTGCGCGGCGTCACGTTCCTCGCGGTTTGCTACCTTCGATGCGAGCCGGCTCACCGAGTGAATGACATCGATGGCAGGATAATGTCCGGCCGCCCCGAGCGAACGCGACAACTGTATGTGGCCGTCAAGAATGGCGCGAACCGCGTCACAGATCGGCTCGTTGAAATCGTCACCCTCCACCAGCACAGTGAAAAAGCCGGTGATTGAACCGTGATCGAACTTCCCTGCCCTCTCGCAGATCTTCGGCAACAACGAAAATACCGACGGTGTGTAGCCCTTTTGACTGGGTGGCTCCCCTGCGGCAAGCCCGATTTCACGCTGCGCCATCGCAAGCCGCGTGACGGAGTCCATCACGAGCAATACGTCTTTACCCTGATCGCGGAAGTACTCCGAAACCGCAAGTGCCACCAGAGCGGCCCGGATTTTCAGCGGCGCGGGACAATCGGAGGTCGCCACAATCACCACCGATCGCGCTAGACCTTCGGCGCTAAGTTCGTGTTCCAGAAATTCGCGCACCTCGCGGTTACGCTCCCCGATCAACGCAATTACATTTACGTCGGCTGAGCTGTGCCGCGCCATGGTTCCGAGCAGCGTGCTCTTGCCGACGCCGCTTCCGCCGAAGATACCGATGCGCTGACCTTTGCCGCACGGCAACAAGCTGTCGATCGCGCGAATGCCAGTCACCAATCGCTCTTGAATGTTCTCTCGTTCGAGCGGGCCGGGAGCCTTCGCCATCAGCTCGTATTCCGCACTTGCAGAGATCGGGCCCCGCTTATCAATTGGCTGCCCAAACCCGTCTAAGACTCGCCCCAGCAGCCCCGGCCCTACATGGACTCGCGCAGCATCCGGGCGCGCTGTAATCGCGTCGCCAAGCTGAATGCCGGCGGTCTCTTCAAGCGGCATCGATAAAACTTTCCCGTTACGAAAACCGATGACCTGAGCTCGAACGTGTCTGCCGTCCGATGAGGCGATCTCGCAGAAATCGCCCACCGCAACAGGTGGACCCTCGGACTCGATCAGCATCCCAACCATCTCCGTCACAGTTCCGGTGAACACGATCGGCTCAATGCGATTGAGCAGGTCGAAATATGGTGCGAAACGAAAGGCAGCCATGACTATGAATGCCGAACAAGATCGACAAACCCTCGCTCGATTTCCCGCAATTGAGTATCGACGGAGGCGTCAAGCTGACCGCGTGGAATATCGATCACGATCGAGCCTGGCCTTAGCGTCGGGTCGCCGACCACCTTCACGCTCTCAGGCGCGGGAAGCGCGGCAACGATCTTGCGCACCGTGTCGACACTCTGCTGATCCGTGCGAATCTGTTTGATCTCTCGCTGATCGAGCCGCGCAAACGCGGCTTTAATCAACCCCACGAGTGCATCGGGATCGATAGTCAGCTCCCGGTGAATAATTCGGCGCGCTACTGCGATCGACAAACGAACGACCTCTTCCTCCACCTGTTTTCGCATTTTGGGACCTGCTGCGTTGAGATCGCGCATCAGATTTCTGATATTGGCCATTTCGGCCTGCAGCTGCTCATCAACCGCCTGCCGCGCCATAGCGTCGCCTTCTCGCTTGCCCGCAACGAACGCCTCTTGCGCGCGCCGCTCGCTATCAGTCTTCGCTTTCGCGAGCTCGGCTCGAACAGCGGCGAGATCCGCTTGTAATTGCATGACATCTGCAGCGTTCCCATGCGCAGAGACACTCGGATCGTAAGCTGGTCGCGTGGAGCCTGCATCTACACTCGGCCATTCGACAGCGCTTACAATCGCATCTCCGTTGGCGAGGATCTTAGCTAACATACTGATCGCCACCTGAATCGTTCAGAGTGACAACGCCCTCGGCTTCTAGCTGTCGTGCTGCCGCGATGATCTGCTGCTGCGCCGCTTCGACCTCGCGCATCCTGACGGGTCCCAGCGCTTCCATATCCTCGCGCAGCATATCCGCGCCGCGTTGCGACATCACCTGCAGGAAATGGTTTCTTAAGGGCTCGCTCGTCCCTTTGAGCGCTACTGTCAGCACCTTCCGATCCACGCGCTCGAGAAGCTCGCGAATCCCGCGCGCTTCCACCTTCAGAAGATCCTCAAATACAAACATGAGCTGCCGGATCTGCCCGCCGAGATCGGCATTCGAGGCCTCAATACGGTTCAGAATCTCTTTACTGTGCCCCTGATCCAGGCGATTGAACAGCTCGGCAACGGCGCGAACGCCACCGTATGTCTCGCGGTTGTTCTCTCCGATAGCCTTTAGCTTCTCTCCGACGATGGTCGCGATTTTCGAAATAATCTCCGGCGATATCTGATCGAGGTTCGCCATGCGAACCGCAATGTCGTGCTGCATCTCGGCCGGAAGCGAGGCTAACAGCCCGGCCGCCTGCGATGGACCGAGATGCGAAAGAATGAGTGCGACCGTTTGCGGATGCTCGTTACGGATGAAGTTCGCCAGCTGCTGCGGATCCGATTTCTGCAGAGCGTCGAAGTTGGCGCTGTTATATGCGATGCCCCTGGTGACACGATCAATAAGGCGTTTTGCCTGCTCGGACCCAAAGGCGCTCAAAAGAACCTTTTCGGCGTACTCCATTCCACCCTTGAGCACATACTCCTGCGCAACGATCATTTGATAAAACTCGGTGAGTACTTCTTCAGCGAGTTCGCTCGTGATCGTCGGCACTCGCGCAATCGCGCGCCCGATTCGCTGAACCTCGACATCGTCGAGTTGCCGCAACACTGTCGCGCTGGTCTGCTCGCCTAGGATCACCATGAGAACGGCGGCCTTTTGCAGACCGGTCAGCGCACGCGAGGGTGCGCCGGCCACGGGTACAGGAGCAGGAACGGGCATACGCGTTATGATTCCTCCGCTTCGTTCAGCCAGGTACGTACGATGCGTGCCAGTGCGGCAGGGTCCTTTTCAACCTGCTCGTTGACTTGCCTCGTCAGAATCTCGGTCTTCGAGGTCATCAGCGGCGGCAGATTGATACCATGCTCGGCTTGCGGGATTCCCAATCCGGGACTGCTCAACCCTTCCACCTGTTGCTGCTGCCCGGCGGCCGCGCCGCTCCAGCCCAATTCAGCCGGACCAGCACTCCCGCTCTCAAGTTGTTGCGGCATTTCCGGAGGCTCGGCTTTCGCCGCTCGACGTTTCCGCAAGAAGAAGAATGCGAGCACGCCCAATATGAGCACGCCGCCTCCAATGCCGCCTATCAGCATGGGAGAAAACTTTCTTCCCGCTGTGCTGTTTCCGGAGCTTCCTGAAACCATGGAAGCGGGTGGTTCGGCGGTCAGCGTAGCTTCAAACGGCTGGGTTTCGACAGTGATCTGATCGCCGCGCGTCGTGTTCAGGCCCGTCGTTGCCGCGACCACCGCCTGAATGCTTTTCATGCGATCGGCCGAGGGCGGCTCAATAACGCGCTCCGGATGAGCGGACTTGCCCTTACCGGCCATTTGCCAGCGAAGATTCTGGTCAACCAGCACAGACACCGTCATCCGCCGAATGATGCCTTGCGGCAAGCGCATTCTGCGGACCGTACGGTTGGTCTCGTAAGCGATGTTCTCGGTTCTGCGCGCCACGCCTGCCCCGGGCTGTGTAGGAGGCCGTACAGGTGGCCGCGGAAGATTGGTTTGCGTTCCTGGAACGCCGCTCGTCGTATCGCGTGCAAGCGAGCCTTCTTCTGTGCGTTGCGAAGATGTGATCACCGAA
>JAFAQG010000030.1 GCA_019246575.1 Acidobacteriaceae bacterium | reverse complement strand
TTCTGGTTGATACCCTCTTGAGATGCCACTGGGTTCTCCTTCAAGGGAGGGACAAGTTCCGCGTGCGAGGTGTTTCAAACGGCGGGCCTGTGAAATGGCCGAGGTACCGTGCGTATAGCAACTGTGATTTGGGGCTGCACATAGAAGGCGGGACAGAAAACTTTGGTAACCGCAGGCAGTAGTGGGTCGTCTTAGTCGTCCAGTGGGTCGAAAGTTTCGCTACTCGTGGCGCATTGGGCCGATTCTTGTCTTCGCTCTGAATGGTGTTGCTCAGCAGCAAGCTGGCGAAGCGGGAAATCCAAACGGCAATCAGCCGCAGCCGAACGCTCCTACCGTCACTCAGCCGGGCAATGTGCCGGCGCCTTCTGTGGCGCCAGGGCAGAAACCGCCTCCGCAAGAGGCAAGCATCATCGAGGATGGCGGATTTTCCGTTGAGCCACTTTACTGGTTGAACCGGGCACAACCGGCGTTGCACGGCGGCGCGATGTCGAGCGGGTTCGAATTCCTGCCGTATAGCGGGCATGCGAAACCCGCGGACGGGGCGATGCTCAGCTTTCCCGCAGGTAAACAGAACAGCCTTCGCGTCTCATATTTTCGTGTGCAGGGAAGCGGAAATTCCGTATTGAGCGCGGACACGACGGTTTTCGGCCAGGCTTTTAATTCGGGAGATCTTGTAACTCAAAGTTATACGCTACAAAGCGCGAAAATTTCCTGGGATTATCTTTCGTATACGTGGTACCGGCCTTCGGCAAAACTCAGGTTGAAAACCCTGTACGAGGTGCAATACGTCAACGTAAAAACAGCTTTGGCCGCGCCTTTCAAAGAAATTACCGTGGACACGAGCGGTAATACGAGTACGAATACCGCTTCGGGATCGAAGAGTCTGGTGTATCCGTCGCTCGGTGTGGAGCTGGAGGAAGCGCTCGGGAAGCATTTTCGGTGGGAGCTGAAGGGGTCGGGGTTCGCGATACCCCACCGGCCGACATTGTGGGACGCCGAAGCGTCTTTGGTCGTTCATCTTTCGCACGCCGAGGTGCTGGTGGGCGGGAAGGCGTTTCATTTCAAGACATCCCCGAAAGCGGATCAGTACTTCACGGACACGCTTTACGGTCCGTATGTTGGCATCCGGTGGTATTGGGGGCGCGAGTAGGTTTCGCGTCACGCCGTTTCCCAGCCGCGCGCTCGTTCGACGGCGCGGCTCCAGCGTGCCCGGCGGGCGCTGCGGTCATGTTCCGTCATGGCGGGCTCGAAGCGTTGGTTTGCCGTCCATTGGCGCGCGATGGTCTTTTGATCGGGCCAGTAGCCGACGGCCAGGCCGGCGAGATAAGTTGCACCGAGCACAGTCGTCTCAGGGTTTGATGGCCGGGTAACACGGACGCCCAAGAGATCGGCCTGCATCTGCATGAGCAAGTCGTTGCGGGCTGCGCCGCCATCAACGCGCAGTTCTTGTATTGGAACGCCCGAGTCACTTTGCATCGCGGCGACGACATCGGCCACCTGGAATGCGATGGCCTCAAGGGCAGCGCGAGCAATGTGCGCGCGATTAGTTCCGCGCGTTAAACCAACGAGCACTCCGCGCGCGTATTGATCCCAATGGGGCGCGCCGAGACCGGCGAACGCGGGCACCAAATAAGCGCCCGCGCTATCGGGTACGCTGGCAGCGAGTGCCTCAATTTCCGCAGCATGGCGGATGATCTGCAATTCGTCTCGCAGCCACTGGACGACTGCACCGGCGATGAAGATGCTGCCTTCGAGTGCGTACGTAGTTCGTCCGCCGATGCGCCAAGCGACGGTCGTGAGTAGCCGGTTTTGCGAGGCCATGGCCTCCTGCCCCGTATTAAGCAGCATGAAGCTGCCGGTCCCGTAGGTGCATTTGACCATTCCGGGCCGCATGCACATCTGTCCGAAAAGAGCGGCTTGCTGATCGCCCGCGATGCCCGCGATGGCAATGCCGTTCAGAACTCCCGTGGTCTCGCCACAGATGCCGCTCGAATCGACAACGTCGGGCAGCAGCGATGCGGGAATGTCCAGAAGTTCGAGCAGCTCCGGGTCCCACGTCTGTTCGTGAATATTGAACAGCATGGTGCGGGAGGCATTCGTGACATCGGTGACGTGGGTTCGACCGTTGGTCAAGTGCCAGATGAGCCACGTATCGATGGTGCCGAAGGCCAGCTCGCCGCGTTCTGCGCGCTGTCTCGCGCCAGGAACATTATCGAGGAGCCACCGGATCTTACTTGCGGAGAAGTAAGCGTCAATGATCAACCCCGTTTTCTGCTGTATCAGAGCCTCGTGCCCTTGCTCACGTAACCGGTCGCAGAACCCCGACGTTCTTCTGTCCTGCCAGACGATGGCGTTGTGGATGGGATGGCCGGTGGTCCGGTCCCAGAGTAGGGTTGTTTCGCGCTGATTGGTTATCCCGATAGCGGCAACAGCATCGGCTGCGGCGCCTGCCTCCGTGAGCGCTTCGGTTGCGACGCCGATCTGCGATGACCAGATCTCGACAGGGTCATGCTCGACCCAGCCGGGCGCGGGATAAATCTGCCGGAACGCTCGCTGCGCCGAGCCCTTTACGGAGCCGTCCTGAGCAAAGACAAGCGCACGCGAACTGGTCGTGCCTTGATCAAGCGCGAGAATGTATCTCGGCCTCAAGCTGTGATCGAGCCGGTACTAAAGCGCGGCCATCGCGCTACACATTTTCCGGAACGACGAACGGAGCGCGATACGTGCCTTTCAGCATTTGCGCCGCGTCATGGTCGTTTATGACCATCTCTTTCTCAGGATCGAAGTTGATGGTGCGGCCGAGGCGGTACGAAGCATTCGCGAGATGGACGAGCGTTGACGAAAGGTAACCTTCCTCGATGGGCGCGTGAATGTTAGCCGCATTACGGCTGCGAACGCAATCGATGAAGTTCGCAAAGTGCTCGTTGGTGATCTTGACGTGTTTCTCTGGACCGGGCTCGTTGTGGTCGCCGAGGAACGACTTATAAGAGTCGTAACCGGAGATGGCAAGATAGCCCTTGGATCCGTAATATAGATTGCCGATGGTAGACGGTTCGCCGCCGGACGGTCCAAGCTCCTTTTTCTTTGCGTTTGCGCCGCCTTTGACCTTAGGCTCGTTTAGCCCGGCCGCGGGCACGTCTTCGCTCGCGAACCCTTTCGTACCGATCTCCGCTTCGTGATTCGTCATCCAGCCACGGACCTCGAATTCCATCATTTTTTTCTTTTGGCCGGGGCTGTTGAATTCGTAGGCTACCTGAATAACGTTGGGCGTTTCCTGGTCGTCATCGAACATGAAGTGCCCGCCAATTGCGGTTATTTTCGTTGGCAACTTCACACCCAGGCCCCAGCGGGCCAGATCGAGCTCATGAATGCCCTGATTTCCTAGATCGCCGTTGCCGTAATCCCAGAACCAGTGCCAGTTGTAATGAAAGCGGTTGCGCGTGAAATGATGCATGAGCGCCGGACCCGTCCACAGATCGTAGTGGACACCGGGCGGCACGGGTTCCTCCGGCGCGTGCCCGATCGTGTCCCGCCATTTGAAGCAGAGCCCGCGCGCCATATAGACGTCACCAAGCAATCCCGAGTGCATCTGGTTCATGGCTTCGAGGATGGCGGGGCTGGAGCGGCACTGGCTGCCATGCTCGCAGATGACCTTGTTTTTGTTGACCGCCCGGACGAGTTGACGGCCCTCCCACCAGTTATGGGAGCAGGGTTTTTCAATGTAGATGTCCTTATGCGCTTGCGCCGCCCAGATGCCCATCAGCGAATGCCAATGGTTGGGAGTGGCTATGGACACGGCGTCCAGGTTTTTGTTTTCGATGAGCTTGCGGAAATCCGTGTACGTCTCGGGCTTGGGTATGCCCATTTTTTCGGCATCCGCCAGCCGCTTGTTCAACACGTTCTCATCGGCATCGCAGAAGTAGGCGATCTCGACGCCGGGGATGGTTTTGTATCCCTCGACATGGTTCCAGCCGCGCCCGCGCACGCCGACGACGGCGATACGGACGCGGTCGTTGGCGCCCAAAACCCGCTTTGCCGAAGCGGCGGTGGCCAGACTTGCGGCCGCCGTCTTGAGAAAACCTCTGCGCTCTGGTTGTTTCAGATCATCTTGCGACATGGGCAACTCCGGATACGATTCTAAACTGAAGGTTCTTCTACTTGATGATGTTATCCGCTCAAACTTGTTTCAAAACCTGGAATAAGCCGTCCATGGACTCCACGCTCGAGCTGTAGGGATCTTTTTGCGCGTTTCTGTAGTGGGTCTCGAGCGAGAGCGTGTGGTCGTACTTCATCTTCTTTAGCGCCTGGAACTGGCCTACAAAATCGATGGTGCCTTTCCCGATCGGCTCCCAGTGTTTACCGCGGGCATCCTTCAGGTGGATATGCGCGATCCGGCTGTGGTCCAGTTGGTCCCAGGCTTTGGGGTAGGGTTCTTCGCCGGCTTCGGAGCAGTTGCCGGGGTCCCAGTTGTGCATGAGAGTACGGTCGGAAATGGCCTTGAATAGTCTGGCCGTTTCGCCGCCGGTGCCGACGTTGCAATCGAACTCGTTTTCGACGAGCAGAATAATGTCGTGCTGTTTGGCGACGCCGATCGCTTTGTGGAGTTCGTCGACGATGCGGTCGAATATCGCATTTGGGTCCTGAACACGCTTGAAGGTAAAGATGCGGACGCGATCCGTGCCCAGCGCGTGAGCGCAATCGGCCGCGCGCTTCAGATCGTCGAGTTGTTTTGCGTATTCGCCCTGCTCCGGATTGAGATCGGCAGCATCTTCGCCGAGAGGTGTGGTGCCGGGTAATGCGATCTTATAGACTCCGGTGTCGACGACCGACAGCTTCACATCTTTGTCATCGAGCTGCTTTTTGATGTCGCGGAGTTGGGCGGGTGTGGCGCTCTTGTAGACATATTTGCTTTTTCCGTCCAGTTTCACATTGCGGATTTCGGCCCAATGCAGATTGTATTTGGGATAGAAGCTGCTCAAAACGCGCGAGAGGTCAGCATCCACCTCGTCGGTGATGATTCCCAACTTCCATGGGTAATCGAAGTCCGCGGCCTGAATCATGCGGGCCGTGAGCCCAATTGCCGCGAGTGCAGCCGTGTTTGTAAATTCGCGTCGATTCATAAGGTTCCCCTGGATCTCCATTCTTTCACGAGGCCGCGTGAGCAGGGTCGAAGCAGTTCTGTCGTAGGACGGGTATCATCCGAGAGCGGCGGCGAGCGGGGATTTTCGAGGACGTGTGCCGGCCCAGTACGAATTTTTACTTGTAATCTGACAGAAATAGGTGCATACTTTCACGGAGAGCAGCGCTCGGGCTGTTCCGGAGGAACCGTGGACCTCTGGCCGTTGGGCGTGTACGTCGCCCTGGTCGCGTTCTTAGTGGTAGCCATGTTAGGCCTGTCCTACGTGTTAGGACAGCGGCACCACGATCGATCGACCGACTCCCCTTACGAATCCGGCATCCTTTCCGAAGGCTCCGCGAGGGTCCGACTTTCTGCAAAGTTCTACTTAATCGCCATGTTCTTCGTCATCTTCGATCTGGAGGCGATTTTCATCTTCGCGTGGGCAGTTGCGGTGCGGGAAACGGGTTGGACCGGGTATGTCGAGGTATCGATTTTCATTGGTGTTTTGCTGGCCGCACTCGCGTATCTGTGGCGGGTGGGCGCGCTCGAGTGGGGATCGGGGCGCTTCAAGCGGATAACGACGAGGTAGAAGCAAGTTGATATGCGCTGGTCGGTAACTAAGGTCGATGCTCGGCAGGAAGCGGGTGAACGTTCGTCTGATCCCGTCGAGACGCAAGTCCGGCGCAGTGTGATGCTGACGAAGCTCGAGGACTTAGTTGCCTGGGGCCGCAAGAATTCCATTTGGCCGTTTCACTTTGGCCTTTCCTGCTGCTTCGTGGAGATGGCGACGAGTATCACGAGTAAGTACGACATTTCCCGGTTCGGCGCCGAGGTCATTCGCGGGACGCCGCGGGAAGCCGATCTGATGGTGATAGCAGGGACGGTGTTCATCAAGATGGCGCCGGTGATTCGCCGCCTCTACGAACAGATGATGGAACCGCGGTGGGTCATCTCCATGGGTTCGTGCGCGAACTCCGGCGGCATGTACGACATCTACAGCGTGGTGCAGGGGGTTGATAAATTTCTGCCGGTGGATGTGTATGTTCCGGGCTGTCCACCAAGGCCCGACGCATTTCTGGAAGGCATTCTGTTGCTGCGCGACGCGGTGGGGAAAGAGAAACGCCCTTTGAGCTGGGTACTGGGGCCGCAAGGCGTGGAGAAGCCCGAGATGCCGGCCATGCGAGACCAAAAGTTTGCGCAGCGGCAGCAACTAACGGTGCTGCGAACGCCGGACCAGGTGTAGCGACTTATGCCGAGCGCGGTTGTTGCCGACCAGGAGATTCAAAATGAACTGGGGGTGGAAGCAACAGCGCAAGCGGCGCGCGACGGCATACCGACGGTTTGGCTCCGTCCGGGTGAAGTTCGCGATACGGTTCGCCGGCTTCGCGAGAGCGTTCCGCAGCCGTTCCGGATGCTATACGACCTCACGGCCATCGACGAGCGTGGCCGCCGGCATCGCGATGGCCAACCCAGCGCCGACTTCACCGTTGTTTACCATCTGTTCTCGTACGACCGCAATGCTTTCGTCCGGTTGAAAGTGCCTCTCGAGGGCGACAAGCCGGCACTGCCGTCGATCGTCGATCTGTGTCCTGCCGCGAACTGGTACGAGCGTGAAGTCTGGGACATGTTCGGCATCGCATTCGAGGGCCATCCACACCTCACACGCATCTTGATGCCGCGTTCGTGGGAAGGGCACCCGCTGCGAAAAGATCATCCCGCTCGCGCGACGGAAA
>JAFAQG010000944.1 GCA_019246575.1 Acidobacteriaceae bacterium | reverse complement strand
AACACATCGGTCACTACTCTGGATCGTCCGGCCTCATCCTTGGAAGACGCTGAAAGTGTGCTAGGCCGCCGGCGCCGTGCCCCACCTCCAGTGCCGTTGTCCGGCCGTGAGCGCCGCTCGCACGACCGCGGCCGGCGGATGATTTTGAAGCGTTTCTTCAGCGCCAAACGGACGCAGGCACGAATCTCGCAGTCGACGACGCGAGCTAGCTTTACGTTGTCATCCTGAGTAGCGCCGTAGGCGCGTGTCGAAGGAGCGCAGCGCGGATGCGCCTGTTAAACTGCTCCGCCATGCAAGCATGGCGGAGAGGGGGAGATTCGAACTCCCGAGAGGCTCATCACCTCTGCTCGCTTTCCAAGCGAGTGCATTCGGCCGCTCTGCCACCTCTCCACGTCGGTGCGCGCTTACGCCTGGTCGTCGAAAAAGCCTACGGTTGCATGTGCGAGCCAGAAGTCAAATGATGCGCGCGCCTGTGCTTCCAACATAAGGTCGCCTTTAACAATTTCCCGCTCCGCGATGCTCTCCAGCGTCGAACGTTCCCCATAGTTCACGTCCATCACGACGTCCGCCCGATGCAAGGCTTCGACAATCTCAGAAGGCAGCTCCACTGCGGGCGGCAATGCAGAGACCACTATTTCAGGCGGATGGTCGGGCCAGGGTTGGGCCTCAAATCGTTCGTAGATCCGGCGCAAGTTCTCTTGTTTTCGCCCCCAAACAAATGCGTACGCGTCGGTCTCGCGCAATTGCGCTAAGATTGCGCGAGCAGTCGCACCCGTCCCGAGGATGCCGATTCGCTCCAGCGCCACAGGCTGACCCAAAACCGTTTCCAACGCGGACCGTGCTCCGATGCCGTCGGTATTTGCACCTAACGTCTGCGTACCGAACGCTATAGTGTTCACGGCCTGCGCAAGTTGCGCGTCCTCATCCAGCTCGTCGCAAACCGCGACTACTTCTTCTTTTAAGGGTGCCGTCACATTGAGGCCGGTGAATTGTTCTTTCCGTAGCTGCAGGATAGCACGCGCCGCATTCCCTGCGGGAACACGCACCGTTACGTAGCTTCCGTCGATTCCGGCGTCTTGCATGAAACCGCGGATAACTTGCGGGCTACGGCTATGCGCAACAGGATCACCGATCAGCGCAAGTTTCATCGCGTCCGGCGTTCGGGCAACATCAGCCGCTCGAAAAAACGAAACATCATGGTAATCGGAAAGTCTTTGGTTTCGATCGGCTCGGTGAGAATCGTGTACAGATTACCACACAACTTGGCGCCCAACACGTCGGTGAACAGCTGATCGCCGACCACCGCAACGCTCTTCCGGGGCAGTTGCAAACGCTTTAGCGCCCGCCAGAATCCGAACGGCAACGGCTTGAGAGCGTTCGGCACGCATTCGACGTTGAGCACGCGCGCGATTCCGCGCACGCGCTCGCTAAAATTGTTGGAAACCATCACCATCGCGAAACCGCGCTCATGCGCTTCTTGCACCCACGCCAGGTGTTCCGCGGCGAGCTCCGTTTCGTGAAACCCTAAGATCGTATTGTCGAGGTCGACGATCAACCCGCGGATCCCGGCCTCCCATAATTCGCTCAGCGGTATTTCATGAAGGCGTGCCGCAAAGCGGTTGGGGCCTAGCATGGGTGGCCGTTGCGTGGAGTTTTCCTCGCTATCCTCGGATTTGTCCACACGCCCCGCACGCAGGAACCACCTTTTCCACAGCCCCTCTATGGATTCTCCACGCCTTTTTCCGGTACCGAACAGGCTGCCCACAAGGCCGCAACCACTATATCTTGTATCTGCCGTTCACGCGGAGTACAATTTACGGACGTAACCGCCTGCTAGAGCTTATATGCGAACAGGCGTTCGATGCCGTCTGCGCGAAATTCCTACAAGGAGCCATCGTCGTGAAATTCCAGCGCGTATATTCGGCCCCCGGCCACCCTTACGCCGGCGTGACGTTCGAGCCACGGGACTCCCGCATCGTCAATCCGGACGGTTCGGTCATCTTCGAAGCGGCGGGGATCATGGTGCCGTCGGGCTGGAGCCAAGTGGCGGTCGATGTCCTCGCGCAAAAGTACTGCCGCAAAGCTGGTGTGCCTAAGAACCGCGTACGCATCGCGGAGGACGGCATTCCGGAGTGGCTGCAGCGTTCGGAACCCGCCGGCGACGCAACGTTCGATGCGGAGCGCG
>JAFAQG010000932.1 GCA_019246575.1 Acidobacteriaceae bacterium | reverse complement strand
CGGTCTCGTTGACGTTCCTTATCCTGTTGTATCGACTCCAGCCCCGCATTAAACAGCTCGACGCCGACCGAGTGGTGCTTGACGGGCTGTCGGCGTCCGTTGAAGAAGTCAGGAGCCTTCTCGACGAGACCGACAAGCCTTATCTGCGCAGCGGTACCCGGGTGCCTGCCTCGCTCGAGAAACGGATTCTCTTTGAAAATGTTTCACTTCATTACGGCTCCGGAAAACGCGCGGCACTTGAAAGCGTGACCTGCTCAATCAGCATGGGCGAAACCACTGCCTTGGTGGGTCCATCCGGTGCCGGCAAGTCCAGTCTGATCAGCCTGATCTGCCGCTTTTACGATCCTTCGTCAGGACGTTTGCTGATCGATGACATCCCATTGAAGGAGCTTGACCTGGCATGGTGGCGTAACCAGATGGCGGTAGTAAGCCAGGAGGTCTATCTTTTTAATGCAAGCGTGGCCGAGAACATCATCTACGGAAAGCTCGACGCCACCCGCGAAGAACTCCTGGAGGCCGCCCGAAAGGCGCATGCGCTGGAGTTCATTGAGGAGCTGCCCGAGGGCTTCGAAACGGTTCTCGATGATGGGCGCATCCGGCTCTCGGGCGGTCAGCGGCAGAGGCTGGCCCTGGCTCGCGCGTTCATCCGGGATCCGCAGATCCTGATTCTGGATGAGGCGACCAACTCGCTCGACCTCATCTCGGAACAAGTGGTCCAAGATGCCCTTGAACAGTTCGGACGCGAGCGAACGGTATTGATTATCGCCCACCGGATCAGCACGATTGAGCATGCCGACAAAGTTATCGTGCTCGACGCCGGAAGGGTGGTCGAGAGCGGGCCGGTAGCGCATCTGGTGGCAACGGGCGGCCTTTTCTCACGTTTCTATGCGCTTCAACTCCGGAAGGAACGTTCAGGGGAGGAGTCGCGAGCCCATGCGCTACCGGCTCAGTGAGATTGAAGTAACCCGGCCTCTCGCCGCCTTAGAATTAGCCGCTGATGAGACCGGGGCGGCACTTCTGCTCCGGCGCAACGGGCGGCCGATTGGCTTTCTCATGCCGCAAAGCGCGGGCAAACGGGTGTGGCTTCCAGAAGAGCTCAGTTCCTGGATTGGCAATGAACTGAAAACAAAGATGGTTGAGGAAGCGATTCACGATGAGCTCGCCCCGCCGCGCGCGAATGTTCCCTTTCCATCGCTCTCGGTTGCCATTTGCACAAGAAATCGCGTCGTGACCCTCAGTCGCTGCCTCGAATCGGTGCTCCCCCTACAGCAGAAACACGGCTTCGAACTTCTCGTCATCGACAACGCACCTCCTGACGGCGCAACCGCTGAACTTGTGAAAAAGCTCGTGGGGGCGCGTTACGTTTTGGAGCCCTGCCCGGGTCTGGACTTCGCGCGCAACCGTGCCTGGATGGAAGCGGCAGGCAACCTGATCGCCTATCTTGATGACGATGTCATCGTGGACGCAGGTTGGCTTGCGGGTTTGCAGGAGGCGTGGAACGAGAATCCGGATGCGGCCGCGTTCACCGGGTTGGTGATGCCGCTGAGACTGGACACGCCAGCGCAGGTACTCTTTGAGAAAAGGAATGGGTTCCGGCGCGGATTCGACAAGAAGCGATTTGGCAGGGAGCTGCCGGGCAATCCGCTTTACCCCTGTGGTGCCGGCATCTTCGGTGCGGGTTGCAACATGGCGTTCCGTCGCGCCGTGCTGCATGAAATCGGCGGGTTCGATCACGCCCTCGATACCGGCGCTCCTCTTCCAGGCGGTGGCGATCTCGACATTTTTTATCGGATCATCCGCGCTGGGCACGTGCTGGTCTACGAGCCCGGTTACATGGTTTTCCATGAACATCGCGCGACGGAATCGGCCCTGCGGCGCCAGTATTACAGCTGGGGCCTGGGATTCATGGCATTTGTGGAGAAGAACTACCGGCATGATCCGGCCCAGCGCGCCCGATTCCGCCGCCTGGTAAAATGGTGGATCGACGACCAGATCTCGCAGCTGATCAAGGCGTTGCGGGGGAAGCACGTGCTGCCATTCTCAATGATCTTCGCGGAATTCTGCGGGGGAATGGTGGGTATTTCTGGCGAATACTCGCGCTCTCTGAGACGCATCGCGACGATTCAAAAGGATTTCGCATGAGCGTTCCTCATAGGTGGGAAGTTATCCAGGTGAGGCTCGATAAACCGCTGCGGCCGATAAGTGCACCCTGGAATGCCGCGGGCGCGTTCTTGGTGTTCTGGTGGAAGGATACCCCCCTCGGCCACGCCCTAATTCAGGCTGGGGAGTTTCCGCTGAACGAAGCCGAGGTTCAGCGCAGAGCTTCGCGCGCGATTACCCCCGCCGTCGGGAACTACTCATTGGCAAACGGTTTCAAGCCGCCCCTGCCGGGCCTATGGCAGGACCCTTCGCACCATCTCTCTCCCACGCTCGAATCGCTCGCTGCCCTCGGCCGGCCGCTGGAGAATCTGGCGACCAAAGTTCCGCGAGCAAGCCGGGACGTCTCAGTCTCGGTGATCGTGTGCACCCGTCGGCGTCCCGAACCGTTGAGACGCTGTCTGACTGCTCTCCGGCAGCTAGATCCATCCCCGGCCGAGACTATCGTGGTGGATAATGCGCCTGAAGAACGCTCCACACTCGCTGTGGTCGAAGCGTTCGACGAAGTGATTTATTGGCCGGAGTTCGCTGCCGGGCTCAGCCGCGCCCGGAACAGCGGCATTTTGCGTTCTTCAGGGGAGATCGTGGCGTTTACTGACGATGACGTTTTGGTTCATCCGCGTTGGCTGCTCGGCGTTCGGCAGGCACTCTCGCAGGACGCATCCTTCGGGATGACCGGTTTGGTGCTCGCCGCGGAATTGGAAACCGAATCACAAATCCGGTTCGAGTTCGACTTCGACGGCTTTAACCGCGGTTACCGTCCGATCACCTTCGACTCATTCTTCTTTAACAGTGCGTTAAACCGAGGAGTCCCCGTTTGGCGTGTTGGGGCGGGTGCAAACATGGCTTTTCGCCGGGAAGTGTTCAGGCGGATTGGGCTTTTCGATGAACGTCTTGGCGCAGGCGCCGCCGGCTGCAGCGAAGACTCGGAGTTTTGGTATCGAATGCTTGCAGCCGGAATGTCGATCGCCTATGAGCCGCGCGCCGTCGTCTGGCATTCACACCGTGCCGATCGCGACGCTTTCAGAAGCCAGATGACGCAGTACATGCGGGGCCACGTCGCGGCATTATTGGTGCAGTTCGAAAAACACCGGCACCTGGGAAATCTCCGGCGGCTCATCGCAGAGCTTCCGCGTTACTATTTCCAGCGGCTGAAGCGGATGCCGCTCAAGGGCGACCGGGACCTCGTTCTTAGCGAATTGCTCGGCTATGCCTGGGGATTCGTCACGTACTGCCGTCAATCATTGCCAAGCGTTTTCACACCCCCGCGGCGCGCCCACCTGCCTGATCCCACCTCCATTTAGTCTGCCATGGCCCACCAACACAAACGCCGCCTTCCCGATTTTCTCAGCGACAATCCCTATCCCAATCCGTACACCGAAGGCCTCTTCTACCGGGAAAAAATGCGGGCGATTCATCGAATCGCGCCCGATTTTCCCATGAAAAAGATTCTGGAAGTGGGCGGTGGCCGCAGCGGACTCACCTCGCTCCTCTATCCGAATGCTCAAATCGTAAATATTGATCTCAATGGCGAATACGCATCGGCTCCGTGTAATCGGCGACCCGGCGTCCGCTTTGTCTGCGGCGATGGGACCAATCTGCCGTTCGAAGATGAATGTTTTGATGCGGTCACCATGTTCGATCTGCTGGAACATGTGCCAGATGACCGCCAGGCAGTGCGGGAAGCATTTCGCGTCTTGCGCTCTGATGGAATTCTGCTGGTCAGCACGCCAAATGAAAACTGGCGGTATCCGTATTACCAGTTCATGAGGGCGTATTGTCCTGCCGAGGCGGCGCTGTTTGCTGAATGGGGGCATGTTCGCCGCGGCTACTCGCGAGTGGAAATCGAGAAGCTCGTTGGTTTTCCGGCTAGCCGGATCGCTAGCTTTATCAACCCATTGACGGTCCTGTGCCACGATATCGGATTCTCAAATCTGACCTGGCGCCAAAGGCAGCTTTGCTGGGCGATGCTAAGCCCGATCACCGTGATTGGGTATGCGTTTCATCGTGACGGAACCAAGGGGACAGAATCCGCTTATGCATGGATCAAACCAGGCGCTGAGCAGCGACTCGAGCAGGAGCAAATCACCTCAAGCCAACCAGTTCCGGCTACGAGTTAGGCCTCACGTTGCGCTGCTGCCGTGGGGTCACACCCTGGAGGATTTTCTCCACGGGCTCGGAGTCTCATTTGACCAGTTCTGCACCGAGATGAGTGGTGGCTGGCTTTTTGGTTATGTGCAGGCGCTTCAGCTTACGGGTTTCGGAGTCACCATCTTTTGCTTCTCGAGCCAAACCCGCGTTACCGCCTCAAGGCGACATCAACCCACCGGCGCGGAAATTTGCCTGATTCCTGCAAATCGACCCTACCGTTGGATGCGGCGGTTTTTCTCAGACCCGTATGCCTGGGCGACCGACGACATGTTCGCAGACAGAGAGGTGCCAAGGCCTGCGAAAAAATTTCTTCGTCACCTCCTACCCTACTTCGCTACGCCGCCGTGGAGTCTGCGACGAGAACTCAGCCGTAGGGATGTCCGCATGATCCTCTGCCAGGAATACGAATACGCACGCTTCGACGTCATGATCGCCCTTGGCAGCCTTTTCCGGATCCCCGTTTTTGCCACCTTTCAAGGCGGTAATTGGCAGACAAGCCGGCTTGAGAAGATAACGCGCCCGCGAGCGATAAGGCACTGTGCCGGGCTGATCATCGGTCCCGGCACCGAAGCGGCGCGAGTGCAAGCCACATACGGGATTGTGCCTGGCAAGATCGCGCGTCTTCCCAATCCTCTTGACCTCACTGAGTGGCAGCCGGTGCCTCGAGTGGAAGCCCGAGCGAAGCTGGGCCTGCCGGTTACTGCCCGAATAGCCCTCTCGCACGGGCGCATCGATATTTTCCGAAAAGGTTTGGATCTGTTACTCGATGCCTGGTCCAAACTCCGCGCAGCGCATCCCGATCAAGACCGGCGGCTCGTCCTCATCGGAGCCGGCGATGATGCTGCCGAGTTGCGAAGCATGCTGGGCCGGCAGGGTGATCCATCTGTTTTTTGGATGGACCGCTACGTTCGCGACCGGCCACTGATGCGCACATGGCTTTCCGCTGCAGACGTTTACGTGATGGCGTCACGGCATGAGGGTTTTCCCGTTGCGCCTCTGGAAGGGATGGCTTGCGGGCTGCCGGTCATCGCGACTGCAGTCCCGGGCATCGACGAAATCATGGGCGACGAAGTGCCGTTACCGGGCATCACAGTCCCGATTGCGGACGTGCCTGCGCTGGCGGGTGCGTTGGAAAGATTACTGGACGATATCTCGCTGTCACGAGACCTGGGACTTCGCGCCAAAAAGCGGGCTCAGGATTTTTCCCTGGCATCTGTCGGTACACAATTGGGGGACTTCCTGCTGGCGCACACGACGGCAGTTAATCCAAGGTTTCTATGAATGACGCCACTGCTCCCGCGCCGCTCGTTTCCCCGGTCGACGCCGGTCCTACCAGTGCATCGGGCGTTTCGGTCATCATCCCTGTGCACAATGCCGTGGCGACCCTTGAGCCAACCTTGAATTCCGTGGTTCACCAGACCTATCCGGTTTGGGAGACGGTCATCATCGATGACGGGTCCATAGACGGTACCGGCACTATGGCGGAGGACTGGGCACACCGGGACCGGCGATTTCGTGTACTGCACCAGGAGAGGTTGGGCGTCAGCGCGGCACGCAACTGTGGACTCCGGGAAGCGCGATACCCCTTCGTCCTGTTTCTGGACGGCGACGATCGCATCGCACCCACGCACCTGGAGCGCATGGCCGGCATGCTGATGGCTGATTCCACACTGGACGCTGTCCATTGCGGTTCACAACGCATTCTACCGTCGGGCGTTACTGGACGCCCACACCTAGGTTCGAGCGAGGCAGATCTGTTCGAATATTTCGCCTGCGCCTGCCATTTCGCAATCCACGCCTGCATTCTGCGACGTGACCTGGCCTTGGCCGTTGGCGGCTTTGACCCCTCACTCACCACGTGCGAGGATTGGGACTTATTTCAGCGGGTCGCCCGTACTGGGGCGCGCTTCGCGCGCGTGCCGGAGGTGCTGGCCTTTTACCACATC
>JAFAQG010000930.1 GCA_019246575.1 Acidobacteriaceae bacterium | reverse complement strand
CGATGCGATTTCCCAGGGACGCAGCCTCTGGCCACCTGTAACGCCATCGCCACGTTGCCGCCGGAACTCCGCCGGCGATTTACGCTCGGAACGTATTTCTTCGATCTGCCGACAGCCGAAGACCGTGAGCAGATCTGGAAAATTTATGAAAGCCGCTATGCCGTTTCCGGCGAACGGCCCAACGACGAAGGCTGGACCGGCGCGGAGATCAAAGAGTGCTGCCGCAAAGCGTACCGGCTGCGTATGTCACTCGCCGAGGCAGCTTCCTACACGGTACCCGTGTCACGCTCAGCGGCGGAGCAGATCAAGAGCCTGCGCCAGTCTGCCAGCGGCAAGTTCCTGAGCGCCTCGGCTCCCGGCATTTATCACTGGGACGAGAACAGCCTGACACCGATTGCCGGCCGCCGCTTACGGGCTGCCGGCGAATAACCAACGACAGCGGCCGGCGGTGTATAACAGTTGGCCGCCGCGCCCGAGTTGCATGCCTTGCCACCACCCATCACCACAAGCAACCGCTTACCAGGAGGATCTGGATGTCGAAATACGATCAGTTTGCCACGATTATGAAAGATGAAAGCCTGCTGGTCTCCGCGCTCCAGGACCTCGGGCACACGGTCGAGGTTCACAGGGAAGGTATTCCTATCCGGGGATACTGGACGGAGGCGATCGCCCCTGAACCTGTTCATATTGTGATTCGGGCCGCTACGCTCGGTACAAGTTACGCCAGCGATATCGGATTTACCCGTCTGCCGGACGGCACTTACCGCGTGCACGTCAATGACATGGATCGCGAGTACGGTCCAGCCTGGCTCGGTCGCGTGCAACAGCGCTACAAAGAGCGGGCCACCGTGCAAATGGCGCAGCGGAAGGGATACATCTTTCGCGGCCGCGAAGTGATTCAGACCGAACGCGGCGAGCAGGTCAAGCTCCTGTTCGGCACGCGCTGAGGCTGGCCTGAAATGTCAAAATACGATTCTTTTCAGACAGCCTTAACGGAGGAAGCGCCGCTTGTTGGCGCGCTTCAGGCGCTCGGTTATCCCGTCGAGATACACAAGAACGGCGCTCCGCTTTTCGGGTATCACGGCGATCAGCGGCCGGAGCGAGCTCACGTTATCATCCGCCGTCAGCATCTCGATGCCGCCTCGAATGACATCGGATTCGTGCGCGCGCCGGACGGGCAATTCCGCGCCATCCTCAGCGAATACGACCAGAGCATTGGCTTCGACCAGAAGTGGCTCGGGTGCGTTCATCAACGCTACAAGGAAGAGCGCACCATGGCCATGGCGCGGAACAAAGGGTATATTTTCCGCGGCCGTGAAGTGATTCAGACGGAACGCGGCCAACAGGTGAAATTGCTGTTCGTTGCCCGCTGAACCGTAGGAGACCAACATCATGAAGCAAATCACCGTTTTGATCGACGAAGATGGCAATTCCTCCGTCGATTTGACCGGCTTCACCGACGGCAGCTGCGCGCGCACGATGAAAGACTTTCAAGGCGACGACCAGCTGGTCGCGGAACACAAGAAGCCGGAATATTTCCGGCAAGCACAGCAACAGGAGTGCGAGCGTCGGGAGGGTCGGCGCTAACCGGCTTGCCATGCGCATTCATGCGTTTCTCGAATGCAGCCTCGTGAATGGTCCGGGCCGGCGAGCCGTGCTCTGGGTACAAGGCTGTCGTTTAGCTTGCCGGAACTGCTGGAATCCGGACAGCCATTCCATTGCCGCGGGCTCTCCCGTTTCCACGCGCGATCTCGCACGGCGAGTTCTTTCCGAGTATGAGGCCAGCCGCATCGAGGGCTTTACCCTTTCCGGCGGCGAACCGCTTCACCAGATCACGGAAGTACTGCGGCTACTCCGCAATTTGAAACGAGAAGCTCCGGACTTGAGCACCGGTCTGTTTTCCGGTTATACCGAGCACGAACTGCAGCAGGGCCGTTTTCAAACCTACTTCCCTTCGAGCCCCGGTCCACGCCAGGCGCAATGGCGCGAACTCCAATTGCTGCTCGACTTCGCCGTACTGGGCCGTTATAACCAACAGCAACCTGCGACCGATCCGCTGATTACCAGCCGCAACCAGCAGCTGCGACTGTATTCCAGCCGTTACCGTCCCGCCGACTTCCGCGAGCAAATCGTTGAGGTTTCCATTGAAGCGGACGGACTCACACACGTGACCGGGTTTCCAACCCTCGGTTCGATTTATTAAACCTCATCAGAAAGGGGACTTTACACTCATGTCTGCTGTTCTAACACCACCTCTCACTGCCGTGGACAATCCCGGCCAGGATCTGGCGCGTCGAACGGTCTGCATCAAAGTCCAGCGCTCACGCCTGGGCAATTCGCGGAAGGTCAGCGCGGCCAAGGTCGAAGTCGATACCGATAAGACGTTGCTCCGCATTTCGAAGCGGCTTTTCGATTGCAACGAGTACAAAGCCATCAGCAACTTCGATGCGGAAGTCAGTAAGTATGTCGAATCGGTGTGCCTTCCCTTCGAAAAAGGGATTCACCTTTGCCCGTTGCCGCTGCTGCAGCAAGTCGATCAGAAGCTCAAGGACTTTGCCGCACGCCGGCCGGCTCTGGTCGAGGCCTTCCTGAACATTTATCCCGACCTCTGCGCGCAAGCGCCGGAGCGCCACCGGGCGCTGCACGATCCGCGTGATTTTCCTTCTGTGGAAGAGGTGCGCCAGGCCTTTTCGTTCTCCTGGCTCAGCTTCGGCGTGCCGGACAAACTGCGCGACATCGCTCCGGAACTCTGGGACGAGGAGCGCACCAAAGCAGCGCAGTTGCTGACGAATGCCGCCGAAGAAGCGCAGCAGGTCATGCGGACGGCGCTGGCCGAACTCGTCCAGCATTTGGCGGAACGCCTGCAGGCCACCGACGAGGGGAAACCGGTTCGCCTCCATAAGAGCGCCGTATCGAATCTGCTCGACTTCCTGGATACGCTCGATTTCCGGAACGTGACGAATGACTCGGACCTGAAGCGGCTTGCCGACGAAGCGCGGGCGTTGCTCACAGGGGTGAACATGAAAGACCTCAAGAGCACGGGCGATCTTCGGCAGCGCGTTCGCGAAGGCATGCAGCAAATCGCCACACAACTGGATTCAATGCTTGTCAGCAGGGGCCGCAAGATTCGGTTCGACGAAGAATAAGCCTACAGCAAGTGTGACGAAAATCGTCACACCCGGCTTGCGCTTCCAAACGTGTTCAATAATGTGTGCTTTCGTAAACGGCCTGACCGGAGTTTTTCAACAGCATCCCTGGTATCGACACGTCATCCGGAATCTGTCTAAAACCGTGATGGTCGGCTGTCTTCCATCAATGTTAATATCTATGGCAGACACTCGACTATGGCGAAACAGATCCCACAACGAGCGAACCTTTTGCAAGGAACGCTTGACATGCTCGTTCTTCGAACCCTCCTGCACGGACCCGCTCACGGTCATCAGATCGGAAACCATATTCAGCGCACCACAAATGACTTTCTGCAGATGCAGCATGGCTCGCTATATCCGGCGC
Source organism: Acidobacteriaceae bacterium (assembly GCA_019246575.1). Next base: position 148 of record JAFAQG010000930.1, on the reverse strand, counting down.
TGCACCGGCTGGAAAAAACAGGATGGGTGGCTTCGAAATGGGAGACTGCACCAGATCGCAACCGGGAATTCAAATATTACCGGTTGACGGAAAAGGGCAAGAAGCAACTTGTGCTCGAAGAGTCGGAATGGAAGCAGATGGCGGAGGC
>JAFAQG010000903.1 GCA_019246575.1 Acidobacteriaceae bacterium | reverse complement strand
TGGTTGCCGAGGATGTCAGGCCGGCAAGTATCGTTTTTGAAGACGGGAAAATCCTTGCCATTGCCGAGCACGAGATCAACGCTACAGGCTCAGCAGTAATCGATGCGGGCGATGATTACGTTCTTCCAGGCTTGATAGACACTCACGTGCATATCAACCAGCCAGGACGAACGGAGTGGGAAGGATTTCGAACGGCAACAGCAGCGGCGGCCGCAGCAGGCGTCACGTGCGTGGTGGATATGCCGTTGAATTCCATTCCTGCCACGACCACAGCGGCAGCTCTTCAAGAGAAGCGCAAATCTGCCAGCGGGCAGAGCACTGTCAATTATGCGTTTTGGGGCGGCGTTGTCCCGGGAAACACAGACCAGTTGGTCCCGCTCGCGGCGGCGGGAGTGTGCGGCTTCAAGTGCTTCCTTGTGGAGTCGGGAGTGCCAGAATTTCAGAGCGTAACGGAAGCAGATCTCGAAATTGCAATGCCGCGCATTGCGGAAACGGGGTTACCGTTATTGGTGCACGCCGAGTCGCCTGCGCAGATCTGTGCGATCAGCCCTGATGGAACGCGATATGGAAACTATCTTCGATCGCGTCCCCAGATCGCTGAACTGGACGCTATCGATTGCATGATCCGCCTGTGCCGTAAGCATCGATGCCGGGTTCATATCGTCCATCTCTCGGCCGCAACGGCAATTGCTGAACTTGTGAAAGCGCGCATGGATGGCCTGCCGATCACGGTTGAGACGTGCCCACACTATCTGTACTTCGCGGCTGAAAATATACCGGACCGAGCAACGCAGTTCAAGTGCGCGCCTCCGATTCGCGACTGCGCCAACCGTGAACTTCTGTGGGAAGGGCTGCGGGACGGGGGTATCGACCTGATTGCGACAGATCACTCGCCCTGCCCGCCGGAGTTGAAGAACGCGGGCGGAGGCGATTTTGGCAAGGCGTGGGGCGGAATAGCATCGCTCTCGCTGCCGCTGCCTGTGATTTGGACAGAGGCTTCGAAGCGCCGTTTTGGAATACAAGACGTGGTGCGCTGGATGTCGGTCAACACCGCTAGACTCGCCGGGTTGGGTAATCTCAAGGGACAGATCCGAGCCAACTATGATGCCGACTTTGCGGTGTTTGATCCCGACGCCGAGTTTGTCGTCACGCCTGAACGCTTGCATTTCCGGCACCCCGTCACGCCATATTTGGGTGAACGTCTGAAAGGGGAGGTAAAACAGACATTCGTTCGCGGGCGACGCGTTTTTGCGAATGGACAGGTGCAGGAAGACGGCGCCGGCATAGAAGTCTCCGTGTAGAGTAAGTGCATGGATTACCGGGTGGTGGGAACGCCGGTTCCACGGAAAGAAGCGGCCGTCAAGGTTAGGGGCGCGGCCGAGTATGTGGATGACCTTTGGCTCCCCGGGACCCTCCACGGTGTAACCGTTCGCAGCGAAATTCCGCGCGGCATCATCAAGCAGATTCGCTTCGGCGAAGGTGTTCCGTGGGGCGAGTTCACGATTGTCACCGCGGCCGATATCCCGGGCAAGAACCTCGTCAGCCTCATCTTTGACGATCAGCCTTTTCTTGCGGCCGCCCGCGTAAATCATTCGCAGGAACCGATTCTTCTCCTTGCGCACGAAGACAAAGATCTGCTCCGGCGCGCCCGTAATCACGTGTTTATCGATTACGAGCCGCTGCCTCCTGTTTTTGAAATGGACGAAGCGCTTGCCACGCGCCATGTCATCTGGGGCGATGACAACGTATTCAAGCGTTTCCTCATTGAGAAAGGCGATGTGGATAGCGTCTGGGAGCAGTCCGACTTCATCATAGAAGGCGAGTATGCGACGGGTGCTCAGGAACAGCTTTATATCGAGCCTCAGGGAATGCTGGCCACTGCGGATGAGCAAAGCGGAGTAGTGGTGCGCGGCTCAATGCAGTGTCCGTTCTATGTGCACAAGGCACTGATGTCGCTGTTCGGTTTGCCGGCGGAGAAGATTCGCGTGATACAGCAGGAAACCGGCGGCGCGTTTGGCGGGAAAGAAGAATATCCGTCGATTATCGCCGGGCATGCCGCGCTGCTCGCCTGGAAATCGGGGCGCCCGGTCAAGATTGTTTATGACCGTGAAGAAGACAT
>JAFAQG010000898.1 GCA_019246575.1 Acidobacteriaceae bacterium | reverse complement strand
CGCCCGGAAGACCCTTTCCCATGCGGATGGACGAAATGCTTCCGTTGACGATGTGATCGAGCGAACCGGCGTTCGCTACCCAGATGGAGCCGTCTCTGCTGGCTAGAATGCCCGCCGCCAAATCTCTCCCTAATCCTTCAAGCGGGGGGAAGGTGGCGACGCGAGGATCGCGGAACTGATCTATTCCACTGGTAGTTCCAGCCCAGACGATCCCTTCGCGATCTTCGAAAAGAGCGTACACGGAATCGCCGGACAAGCCGTCCGTGTGGTCGTAATGATCCACTACGTTTCCGCGGATACGAAACAGTCCTTTCCCTACGGTGCCGACCCAAAGATTGCCGTCATGGTCGAACATCGTGGCGCCAATAGTGAAGCTACTTCCGTTAAACGCGGGGGTCACAAACGGCTTCAACGCGCCGTCCCTGAATCGCTGAAGACCGCCGTGCGTACCTTCCCCCAACATGCCGACCCATAAAGATCCATCGGGATCGCGCGTCAAAGCTTGAACTCCAGTTCCAACGGTTTTCGGCCCCTCAAACCGGTACACCTCCGAGAGACCCGCATGCCAGTGAACAAGGGCCGTCTGCCCTCCCAACCAAAAGCCGCCTTTCCCATCCGGCAATAAAGTATCGATCCGGGAAATCGGTATTCCATCCGCCTTTCCGAAACACTTGACCGCGCGGTCAGTAACATGGCAAAGGGGCGCGTCTGACGAGTCCGTTGCTATCCACAAAGAGCCGTCCGGATCTCCGCTGGTACTCTGGAAGAACGTTGCCCCTTTCAACTCGAAGTGAGGAGTGGCAACCCCATTCTTCAGGCGCACTACGTCCTCCGGTCCTATTAGCCAGAAGCCGCCCGCGTGATCGGCAGAGATATTTAAAGCTTTGTTGGTGGAAAGGGCGCTAGGCAAACGCCAGGGGAGAAACTCAACGCCGTCAAACCGGTAGAGATCGCCAGGGAGCGATAAGAACCAGAGAAAACCGTCTGAGGTTTGCACAATATGATACATGCCAGCAGGCAAGGAGCCGTCTTGTGTTCGCCAGGACGTGTGTATGTACTGCGTGAGATGTTTGTTTGGATCGAGGGCGTGAAGCGCGGCTGTCGTTAACAAAAGACAGAAGACCGCGCGCTTTCGAATATGTCCCTTCAAGGCTCTCGGAAGACATCCATTATGTCGCACTAGCCGGTTCAGGAGGTGCGCTCGCTGAGACAACGAAGCGCTAACTTTCTGGTTCTCTGACTCTTGTAGTTAGGAATTGCTTTTCCAGGTATTCGCACAACCGCGGCGTCGAGAAGGGCGCGACCAAAATGTCTTCTATGCCGCAGTCCAGGGCGTCCCACCACAACTCAGCCGTGCTCGAAGAGGTTTTCAACAGAACCGGAATAGAAGTACGTCGAATTTGTTCGAGCAAGTCCCTCCAGTTGCCGTCCTTGAGAGCCGGTTCAGTGATGACAATGGTTCTACCGGGCGTCGATTTCAGCAGGGCGGCCGCCTCGTTGATCGTTCGGGCCCAACACACGGCGATGCCGCGAGTCTCCATCTGCTCGGTAAGTTGAGGGTCCGGTTTCGTCGCGCCGACCATCACCACTGTGTTCGCTGCTTGCTCAACGTGCCTCGACATCCTAAGTCCACGCTACCGGAGTACGCGTCGGAATTGCCGTAAACTGCCGTAACGTGCACGTTCACATCGCGTGTTGAGATTGCGTCACTTGTGTTGAAATCCGGGCTTCCTCCAAGCGCGTGTTTAGGTTAACTTCTTTGTTTTCCAACCCGATCTCCGGGTTCTTGACTTGCTCCTAAGTGAGCCGTACGATGTTCAAAAGCCTCAATACGATTGCAGTCGCTCCACACGCCGTAAGACACAGCCCAATGCCGCCCTCGTCATCCGGGATTTCCAGCGACGCTGGGCGGGATGGTGTACCACCCGCGGCCGTGCGCGAACAATTGGCGCGAATCGTGAATAGCGCCTCGTTCGTATCGTCAGCTCGTCTATGCCGTTTCCTCACGCACATCGTGAATCGGACGCTTGATGGAGACCCCGATAGCCTTAAAGAGTTCTCGGTCGCAATGGAGGTCTTTGATCGCAGCTCTGATTACGACCCAAATATCGACGCGATCGTCAGGGTTCAGGCCCGCCGTCTCAGAGCCAAGTTGAAGGCATATTACGAGGAAGGGCCAGGCGGAAGCGATTCTGTGTTGATTGCACTGCGGCCAGGCAGCTATGTGCCCATATTCCGCTGGTTGGATTCGCGGCCCACGTTGCCGCAGGCAAGCGAGGTTACAGCGGCGCTGCCTGCCGCTTCGGTTGCTGTATTGCCGTTCGTGAATATGAGTCCGGAGACCGAGCAAGACTACTTTTGCGATGGGATCACCGAAGAGATCATCACCTCGCTTACCCACGTCACCGGAGTGAAGGTGATTGCACGGACCTCAGCGTTTCAGTTTAAGGGTGCAGCAACGGATATTCGGGAAGTAGGCCAGCGCCTCGGGGCGGACATTGTCATCGAAGGGAGCGTCAGAAAAGCCGGCGAGCAACTCAGAATCACGGCGCAAGCGATTCAAACCGAATCGGGCCTTCACTTGTGGGCGGAGACCTTCCGGCGCGAGTCAAATGACGTGTTTGCAATTCAGGAGCAGATTGCGCAATCTGTCACGAGTTTGCTGCGCGCGCATATGCCGGACGCAAGATCGCGAATGCGGCCCTCGATACGTAATCTGGAAGCATATACGAGATATCTGCGAGCCCGGTTTCTGGTGCATCAACAATCACCTGAAACACTGCGTGCTGCGCTGGAACACTTCCGCAAGCTGATTCAGGATTTCCCGGATTACGGTCTCGCATACAGCGGTATCGCTGTTGCGGACGGATTACTTTCGCTCTTCGGTGTGATATCGGGCTGTGAGGTGTTTCCCGAGATGAAAGCAAGCGCAGAACGCGGCTATGCGCTTGATCCGGAGTCCGGAGAAACTTGCGCGGTGTTGGCCGCACTTCGTGCTTGGATTGAACATCGTTGGGATGAAGGACTAAAACTGTACGATCGCGCGCTGAAACTGCAACCCGGCCACGCAGACGCTCACCAATTTAGGGCCATGGCGTTGCTGTGCCAGGGCGATATCGACGGTGCAGAGGCAGGCCTGCGCCGCTCTGCCGAATTAGACCCCCTTTGCGCCGGTGATTGCGCGCGCATGGCGTACGTACAGTACCTAAAACGTGACTTTCGATCGGCGTCTGGACATCTCCGCGAATCATTCAATTTGGATCGCGATTACCCGGAAGCACGCTTATACGAAGGTCTCTTGCACTTCGAGCAGGACAACTATGAGGGCGTAGTAGATTGCCTCTCGACGTCGGACTCTCCGTTGGATGTCGGTCTACTTGCCGCCGCCTATGCCCGACAAGGTTGCGGGTCACGAGCTCGGGAGTGTGTCGAAAAGCTGTATCGATGGAAATCCTATCGCTATGTCACACCGCTTGCACAAGCTTTCGCCGCCGTCGGGATGGAAGACTTTGATCTTGCATTCGACAAGTTAGAACAGGCCATCGAACATAAGACGGGGTTCGTGAACTTGATAGGCGTCGAGCCGCTTTTTAAGCCACTCCGAAGCGACCGCCGTTTTACGAGCTTGTTGAAAAGGCTGAACCTGCCCCACTGACCGGTCGTGTGTCGTTTCCGGGCGTTGCTCTATTCCACCCGAATTCGCTT
>JAFAQG010000194.1 GCA_019246575.1 Acidobacteriaceae bacterium | reverse complement strand
TCGGAGCTACCTTTCAACGCTTCCGATTCGACACAATCGATGGAAATCCTCTTCATAATTGGCCGGCCATTTTCACGCATCAAATCGGCACAGGACCGAGCGGTTCCCGGGAGCCGTACGAAACTCAGTTTATTTCGACCAACAATTCGCTCGATTTGAAAGTCAATCAGTTCACAATTACTGGTACTTACGGTCTCACGGATAAGATCGACGTTTCGGTGGCGATACCCTTCCTCGAGATTGGAATGAATGTTGCGTCGTATGCAACCATCAATCGAACTGTTAACACGGAACCCGCGATCGTCAACGGCGCTTTACAGCCGTGCTGCAGTAACGGCCCGCCCTACGCAAATTATTTCGATCCTGCCAATCCGGCAACCAGCTTACACGCCACATTCACAAACAATCAATATGCACCGGACATCCGCGTCAACCCTGCTAAGACGAATAACTTGTATTGGGATCCGAGTCAGGCGAGCGCCGTGGGATTGGGAGACATAGTGCTCCGCTTTAAGGCCCGTGTGTATCGAAGTGACAGGGCCACGCTCGCCGTCCTCACCGATCTGCGGCTTCCCACCGGCGACGAAATGAATCTGCTCGGCTCCGGCGCCACCGGGTGGAAGCCGTTTGTGGCACTCTCTGTCCGTAGCGGTCCCATCACTCCTCACTTCAACCTCGGCTATCAATGGAACGGCTTATCCATCCTGGCGGGTAATGCGATTACGGGAACCAAGGCTCGCCTTCCCGGATATGCCTTCTTCTCGGCCGGTACCGATCTCGCGCTGTCCCGCAGATTTACTGTTGCGGCGGATTATATTGGGCAGGAATTGGTGAACGCACCCCGCGTCGGAGTGACTACTTTTACTTCGCAGGCGCCGCTCGCGACGACTGGCCGCATTGAAACCTTTGGGACCGTTGCACCCATCGCCAGAGACACCTACAACCAAAGCAACATCGCCGTCGGCGTCAAAGCAAACATAGTGGACCGTCTGGTGCTGTCCTCCAATTTGCTGATTGCTGTCAACAACGGCGGGCTCAGAGAGCGAGTTATTCCGCTAATCGGGCTGTCCTACACGTATTAACTCCTCACGCCGCTGGCGCGTAATCGCAAAAGATAAACGCGCTATTTTGCTGAAGTGCGCAAAATGGTCCGTCTACTACTCCTTCTTCTTCCCGTTGCCGCACAGGCACAAACCTTCGACCTGCTGATTACGAACGGTAAAGTTCTCGACGGCGCAGGCAATGCCTGGTTCTACGCCGATATCGGCATACGCGCAGACACTATTACCGCCATTGGCGTTCTCAAACATGCTCACGCCCCGACGCGCGTCGACGCAAGCGGTATGACAGTTGCACCCGGTTTCATCGACATCCATTCGCACGCCCGCCGCGGTATGTTCGCAGTTCCCAGTGCGAAAATTACCTCCGCGAAGGCGTCACGACCGTAATCGAAGGCCCCGATGGCAGCTCCCCCGTCCCTCTCGGCCCGTTTCTCGACCGCATCGCCCGCACACCCGTCTCCATCAATTTCGCCAGCTAAGTCGGCCACGGATCCATCCGCGAGAAAATCGTGGGCCTTGTAAAGCCGAAATCGTTCACAACATCGAGTACGGCCGCGGCGCAGGCAATCCCAAGAACATCTCGATTGTCAGTTGCGATTTCGACCCTGCGCTCGCCGTACACCATGATCGCTTCCGACGGTGAGATTCCGGTCTTCGGCAAAGGTGCTCCGCATCCCCGCAGCTACGGCACGTTCGCGCGAGTTGTCGGCGTCTACGTGCGCGAAAAACACGTATTGACACTGCAGGACGCCGTGCGCCGCATGTCCGCTATGCCGGCTCAGCGGCTCAAATTGCCGGATCGCGGCTTACTCAGACCCGGCATGAAAGCAGATATCGTGATCTTCGACCCCGCCGCCGTCGCCGACGAAGCCACCTACGACCACCCGCATCAATACTCGGTCGGTTCCGGGATGTCATTGTCAACGGCAAGCTCGCGCTGCATGACGGCAAAGTAACACTCCAGCGCCCCGGCCGCGTTCTCTACGGTCCGGCGGCTCACACTCGTTATTCCAGTAATTCTCCAGGTGTCGTTCGGTAAAGTGTCTGTCTTCCTCTGCCCGCCCCGCGAGTGTATATTGGACTCAAAACCCGGTTTCCTCAACGGTTGCCGTACAGAGGGGCGTTTCTCATGTTGAAGATCAGCTATGTGGCTGCAGTAATTTTCTTCTGTGGTTCCATCCTTTGGGGCCAGACGCGCGCGACCATTACCGGGACCGTGACCGATCAGACCGGTTCTGCCGTACCCGGCGCTAACATCACCGCAACCGCGACCGCTACTGGTAGCACCACCAACACGGTCTCCTCCGCCACCGGC
>JAFAQG010001023.1 GCA_019246575.1 Acidobacteriaceae bacterium | reverse complement strand
GTGCCTTCGCTCCTGGTGCAGATCGAGGAGTATGCGTCGGGTAAGGTCAGCGATCCTTTTTTCCGGCTGGCATTGAAGCCGGCCGAGGCCTTTTCAGTATCGGACAAAGAGTTCGTATTGAAGTACTTCTTCCAGGCGAACGAGGATCGGGTAATCCGCCGTTACGCGCGCTATGCGGAATTGTTTCACATCATGCAACGAAACAATCACAGCGTACAGCGTGCGGCGGACTCTTTCGACACACAGATGCTTCGCGATCTTCAGGTGCTCTCACAGCTTGCGTGGTTTGACGAGTACTACCTGGAGCATGATGCCGAGGTTCAATACCTGGCCGGCAAGGCACGGAACTATACGCTGGAGGACCAGCAGCTGGTGGGAAAAAAGCAAACCCAGGCTCTGGGCAGGGTGACGGATGTGTATCGTGAGTTCGCGCAGCGCGGACAAATCGAGCTTTCCACTTCCGCCTTTTACCATCCAATCATTCCGCTATTGTGCGATTCGAATATCGCACAGGTATCGCACCCGTACATTCCGCTCCCGAGCCGCTTCTGTTATCCGGGAGATGCCGAAGAGCAACTGAACCGGGCTTGCACGTATATGAGTGCAACGTTCGGTGTAAACCCGAACGGGCTATGGCCATCGGAGGGTTCTGTTTCGGACGCGACGCTCGATTCGGCCGCGAGGGTGGGGTTTCGTTGGACGGCGTCGGACGAAGGCGTTCTAGCGCGAACGCTCCAGCGCGAGGTGACGGGCGTCGACACATACCAGCCGTACCAATGGCGTCAGAACGGTCAGGCAATAAACGTTGTGTTTCGAGACCGGCGGCTCAGCGATTTGATCGGATTTGTCTATCCCCGCATGGACGCACGTGACGCCGCGGTTCACTTTTTGCGCGAGGTGCACCATCGGTCCAGTCCCGTATTGAAGCAAGGCAAGGACGCGCTGGTTGCGATCATTCTGGACGGCGAGAACGCCTGGGAAGAATATGTCCGCAACGGACGCCCGTTCCTGCGACAGCTATATGCGGGCATCGCACAAGACCCGCAGATCTCGGCTGTAACTGTGACCGAGGGAATTCGCAGACTCGAGCCGCGTCCCATCGAACACATCTTCCCAGGATCATGGATAGACGCCAATTTCGATATCTGGATTGGATCGGAGGAGGACAATATCGCATGGGAGCATCTGATCGAAGCGCGCCGCACCTTTGACCGAGTCATGAACTCCAAACGCGGAGATAACATTTCGCAGGATGCGAAGCGCACTGCGTGGGAAGAATTGTTGATCGCGGAAGGGAGCGATTGGTGCTGGTGGTACGGCCCGGAGCACAGCTCGGCGAACAAGCCCGAATTCGATCAACTATTCCGCGATCATCTTTCAAACGTCTACGAACGGCTCGGCGAGCCTGTCCCATCAACCCTCAACAAACCGTTCATCCGGTTGCAGGAGCCGGCGTTTCATCAGCCGCCAGGCGGGCTGATTCAGCCAACAATAGATGGCAGGCTCTCCTCGCATGTCGAATGGGCGAATGCGGGTCGGTATCGCATCGACCCGCGTTCGGGAAACATGCACAGCCTGCGTTCGCTCGTTCAGGATCTCTATTACGGGAGCGACGGGCAGTCGATGTACTTTCGCGTAGACCTCGGCGAACCTTTTCCCGTGAATTCACAGCTCGAGTTCCGGCTAGTGCTGCGGAATACGAACGGGGATCGCTTCGAGGTTAATGTGAAAGGCAACTCCTCAGGCGCCTGCAGCACCGCCTCCGATCTGCCGAGCGGAGCGGTAACTGCGTGCCTGGGCGACATTTATGAAGCCAGAATCTCCATGTCCGCCTTAGGCGTGCGATTGGGGGAGCCGGTGTTCTTACAGATGTGCGTGCTGCGCGACGGGCTACCCGTGGCGGCAATTCCCGCCACCGGAGAGCTGCAATTGCAATCGGGGAGTATGGTGGCGTACGCATGGTGAGCAATGTCACTGAGCAGCCGGTTTCCCGTCTGCAACCGCAGCAGGCTTGGTATAGCGATTCAGCCACTCGATCATGGTCGAGTACCACAACTGGCTGTTTTGCGGTTTGAGAATCCAGTGGCCCTCGTCGGGGAACTGCAAGAGTTTCGAGGGCACGTTCATGATCTGCAGGGCAGTGAAAAGTTGCTCGCCCTGGCCGATCGGCACGCGATAATCCAGCTCGCCATGTGTAACAAGCGTAGGCGTCTTGAACTCTTTGACAAACATACTCGGCGACCATTTGTCGTACATCTCGGGATTCTCCCATGGGAATCCCTGGAATTCCCATTTGGGAAACCAAAGCTCTTCTGTCGTGCCGGCTTCGCTGCGGAGATCGTAAACGCCGGCATGTGAAACAAGCGCCTTAAAGCGATCCGTGTGGCCGAGTATCCAATCGATCATGTAGCCGCCGTAAGAGCCACCGGCGGCAACCATCCGGTCCTTATCGACATACGGCAAATTGCCGACGTAATCGGCGGCGGCCATGATGTCGTCATAAGGCTTGCCGCCCCAATCGCCGCTTACTGCGTCCGTGAATGCCTGGCCGTAGCCAGTGGACCCGTGAGGATTCGGCATCGCGACAACATATCCTGCGCCTGCGAATACCTGTGCGTTCCAGCGGTAGCTGAAGGTTTCACCCCAGTCGCTCTGAGGCCCGCCGTGAATTTGGACTAGCGCCGGATATTTGTTGGCAGGGTTGAACTCGGGCGGCTTGACAATGAAGCTTTCGATCTTTGTGCCGTCTCCGCCGCTTACCCAGACGGATTCGAGCGGAGTCAATTGATAAGTGTTGACGACCTCGTCGTTGAGATGCGTGAGCGGCGTGCCAGCGCCGCCGCTTGAAAGGACCTTGAAGATCTCGACGGGCTGCGATCCGCTTTGCCCCATATAGATCATCGTCTTGTTGTCCCCTGTAAACTGAACGCCGGAGACGGACGTTGGGCCTTGTGCGATGGTTCGAATCGGGCCGCCCTCGACGGGCATCATGAACAAAGGGTTCGTTCCATGATCGTCAACGGTGAAGAAGATCCTCTTGGAATCGGGTGACCAGGTGTAGCCTTCAACCCAGCGGTCGAGCGCATCCGTGAGCGTGTTCATTTTGCCGGACTGAACATCGAGAACAGCGAGACGCCATTGATCGCTCTCAAAGCCGGCGCGCGTCTGCGTTCGGTACGCGAGATACTTGCCGTCGGGCGAATAAAGCGGGCCTTCGTCCGCCCCCGGATTCGTAGTGATTCGCTTCGCTTCACCGCCAGAAACCGCAACAGTGAATAGATCCGAATTAGTGCTGGTTGCGAGATTCGTGTCGGTATTGGCGACGTACGTTATCTGAGTGCTATCGGGCGAGAAGGCGTATGCCTCCGGCCCGCCGAGTGCGAAAGGTGGAACATTCACGTTGCCCGGCGTGAGGTCGCGAATCTTGCCCGAGCCGTCGACGGGTTGTATAAGGATGTGCTGCCGTTTCGTGCCTTCGTATTTTGTCCAGTGACGATACAGGAGGGATGTGTAGATGCGTGCGTACATCTTGGAGGCCGCCTCTTCATCGAGCTTCGCCTTATTGCAAGGCGCGTCATACTCAACGCCGGGCTTGGCGTTCGGGGGAGCGCATCCCGGGTATACATCGCTTGTGAACAGCATCAGTTTGCCGTCGGGCGACAGACTCAGGCCATCGGCGCCGGTCGGTAGCGTCGAGATCTGCTTTTGATCGCTCCCATCGGCGTTCATCGACCAGATTTGAGAACTGTCCTTGCGGTCCGAAACGAAGAAGATGCGCTTCGAATCGGGCGACCAGCGCGGGCGCGAGTTCGACATTCCCTCTGCCGTCAGCCGCTGCGGAGGTCCGCCGGCCAGGGGAACGATGTAGACCTGAGTGGGTTTCGTGTTGTTGGGCATGTCGACGGTTTGCACAGTGAAGGCGACAGCCTTGCCGTCGGGCGACAATTGCGCCTCGTCGATACGCGCGATCTTCATCATGGCCTCGAAGGTGAAAGGCGCCTTGGCGGCAAATGCATGACAGGCGCTCGCGGCGCACACGACCACAGTGACGAGCGCGTTGGATCGCATGAAAATTATTCTATGCGGCGGAACCGGTCGTGCCGCGACGGCAGCGTTCATTCGGCAAGAATTCGTGAGAGCGTTGTGGAGGGCTGCCGGTCTTGCTCGCGGGTCTGCCAGTCGTTCAGCCCGTATAGGCCCGCTAACACAGCAACGACGATGCCTGCCATTTCCCAGGAATTGGCAGGCAGATGTGCGCTGAACCAACTCAAGGGAGCGCTCAGATGCCAGTCAGTATCGCTTCTCAAGCTTTGCAGAGGCAAAAGCAAACAGCCTATGCTCAGTACAGAGCTCGGAAGAACCCAAACCACAAATCTAAAGAGGCGCGGTGCCCAGGAGACGCGTTTCCAAGAATAGAACTGAAAGCCTGAAAGGTGAATCAGGAAGAGTGCTGTTATCACAGCGAGCCGGATGAAGAGCAGACGCGGAGTCTCGTGCAAGTCTCCGAAATTGGGTCTGGCGCCGTACGACGCTGTTAACGCCATAAAGAGGCCCGGAATTATCCGCGCCAGCAGCAGTTTGCTTGACGAGATAGGGAGTGCGAGCAGCAGTTCCGAATTCCGCCGGAAATTCGCCATCAAGATGGGACCCGCAAATGCGGAAAAGATCCACGGCTCTATTCTCATTACCATCCAAAGAAAAAGAAACGTCGTCCAGGCATAACCGGGACACAAGGCGCGCATTAGTGTCACCCAGGGCAGGTGCTGCAGCACCGATTGGCTCTCTCCTGCTGCGCGCCGTGTTGTTCTGCTCTCCGATGCAAGTAGAAATCCAGGAGGAGTGCGCACCCAGGTTACAGCGAATAGAACCGCAGCCGATGCCAAGCAACCGGCAATGACTACGCTCGTATCACCCAGGCTGGCCAGAAGCACCGCAGTTGTCACCGCAATCACCCGCGTGAATCCCACAATGACCTGCGTCGGCTTAGTTTCATGGAGCCGGAACGATTGCGTCACCGTACCCGCTAACGTAAACACCGATGCAACGGCGATCAGAGCCATCAACTGAGGACTGGCCGCATTTAGCTGACGCGCCACCAACCAGATAGAGAGCAAACTAGGAAACCAGATCGAGATCAGCCTGCTCAGCATATTCGCTTCCATCAACTTGCGTCCGTGGATCGGCAGTCCTAAATGGAAATGGGTTGCACGGACGTCCCACTGCCCCAACATCCACAGAAAAAGCAAGAGAAAGGTCAATTCTGAGGAGGTGTAGATAGCTGGCGGCGTCTGAGGCGGAGGGGCATAGCTGAAAAGTGCCCAAAGGCCCGCAATAAAGACCAGCGTCGGTATGAGATTCAGTGGCCAAAGCTTTGCGGGAAGTAAGCGCCAAATCACAATGTCTTCCTTTCGCGTTTCCCGCCCACCAGTTCGACAAACAATTCTTCCAGAGGCAACCGGACACACCGAATCCCGTTCATGCCGAGAGACTGCCGCAAGCGGAGTTGGACTGTTTCGGGCGAGCCTTCGAAAACTGCGTGCCAATCGGCGAAGACGCGCCGCGTTCGCAGACAACCGGGGACTTGTTCGAGAGCAGCGTGTTCGGGCGCAGAGGCGAGCGGCACAATCGCGAGACAGAGATCTTCTCGCGCATGATCGAGCGCGGTGTCGAGGCGAACACTGCCTTCGTCGAGCAGTACGATGCGGCCGCCGATCCGCTCGACGTCGCCCATGTAATGCGACGAGAAGAGAATCGTCGTACCTTCGCGGTTGAGCAACTGAATCGATGCCTCGAGAAACTCGCGCCGCGCTGCGGGATCGAGCCCTCCGGCAGGCTCGTCGAGGATCAACAGTTCCGGGCGGTGACAGACTGCGCACAAGAGCGCGGCCTGCCGGGCCTGCCCTTTACTGAGGGCCCGTATCTTTTGGCGAGGAGACAGCCCGAACCGGTCCATCAGATCGCGCTCGAGCTCGGCATCCCACGCGGGGAAGAGGTAACGGTGCAGCGAAACGATCTCGCCGATCGAAGCCGAACCGGGGAGAATCTGGTCTTCCGCGACATAGCCGATTCCGCGCTTCACCTCCACCGGCTTTTCGGTGGGCGCCAGGCCGAATACGCGAACCCATCCGGAATCGGGATAAAGCATGCCCATCGCGATGCGGATCAGGGTCGTCTTCCCCGCCCCGTTTGGACCAAGGAGTCCGACGACTTCTCCTGCTCCCAGCGAGAAGCTGACTCCCTTCAACACAGGAATTCCTTTCTTGTAAGCTCGGGTTACTTCGTTAAATTCGAGAATGCTATTCACGTCGCCTCCTTGTCGATGTGAGATCCGGAACGCTGTCAGAAGTCAGCTGGCGGTCAGCTTCGCGCAACAGCTTCAGCGCTCCGGATAGGTCAAAACCCGCCAGATATGCCCGCGATAGAAACTGCCGGGCGACGGCATCGAGGAGTTCCTTCTGTTCGACGGCATCGCGCTTCGGAAACCGCTCGGCGATGAAGGTTCCACGACCGCGCTGAGTCTCGATAAAACCCGCAGCTTCCAGTTCGTCGTATGCTTTCTTCACTGTCAGCGGTGCGATGATGAGCTGCTCTGCGAGCTCCCGATGGGAAGGTAGTTTTTCTCCGGGTTTGAGCCGTCCCACGGCAATGGCGTCCGTGATCTGCCGCATCAATTGCCGGTAAATCGGGAGCTCATCCGATGCTGAAACGAACAGCTGCACTTGTGATATGTAGGACTATATCACAGGTGCACTCCGCTTATCGCGTGGGGTCATCCCGCAGCTGTGTTGCAATCGCAGAAGTGTAGAGCCGTGCGCCTTCCGGCGTGAGGTGGACGTCGTCAAGAAAGTCCGGCGCGGGAACGTCGGCACAGGTAAGCGGCATAACTACTTCCACACCTGCTGCTCGGGCTGCTTCCCTGATCGCCTCCTGGTGTTCCTGTCCGGGCC
>JAFAQG010000938.1 GCA_019246575.1 Acidobacteriaceae bacterium | reverse complement strand
GGGCGTCAGGCTGACATTTCGGTCCTCAAAATCATGGAAGGGAAGTGGACGGTCTACGACGTTCTAGGCGCCAGCCTCCCGGCGTCGCATGCGGTAATACCGGTTATAACGGTGAAGCGAGGTGAGGTGTTCAGGGCGGAATGGGGACCGCGGCGATGGGGATGGGAGCCCGACCCAGGCCCATCCGGCTTCAAAAGCTGCTGCTGACTGTGCGTTAGCGGTACTTTCTTAAAGAACAGCTGAGCCGCGGCGTTAGACAACGGGTTGGAGGCAGCGGCGAAAACGAGCAAACGGGTTCGACATGAAATTCGGCATTCACTATCAGCTTCCCTGCTACGGTTCGCAGTCTCCGGTCCAGCGATATAGAGATACCCTCGAACAATCGGTGCATGCGGAAACGCTGGGGTTCGAATCTGTGTGGCCGGTGGAGCAGCACTTCAATGCCGAACTCTCGATTACGCCGGCGCCATTGCTGTTGCTGGCCGCGTTAGCGGAACGCACGCGCAGCATACGGCTCGGTATCGCAATCGTGCTGGTTCCGTTATCGCATCCGCTGAGAATCGCCGAAGAGATTGCCACTCTCGATGTCCTGAGCAATGGGCGGGTCGAGTTCGGCGTCGGACGTGGCGCTATCCCCATTCATTTCACCACCTTCGGCGTTCCGCAGTCCGAAAGCCGCGAACGATTTGCCGAGTCGCTCGAACTGATCCTGAAAGCCTGGACGCATGAGCGCGTTTCGCATGACGGCCGCTTTTTCAATATCAGAGACATCCCGGTCGTGCCCAAGCCGGTCCAACGGCCTTATCCTCTGGTACGGGTAGCCGCCAACAGTATCGATACTTTCGAATTGATGGGACATGAGGGTTATCCGATTTTCGTCGCCACTCCGATTAACCCGTTCGCGAAGATTCCCGGAAATGTCGCGCTCTATCGCGAGGCGCGCCGAGCCGCAGGGCATCCGGACAACATTGGTGAGGACGTCACGCTGGCATTGCCCTTACATGTCGGCGACTCTGCCGCACAGGTCAGGGAGTTGATGGAGCCCAGCATCCGTCATTACCTGCAGACCGTCGCCTCGATCTATGAAGCGAGTACCGCGCAAAATGCCGGCAACAGAACGGTGCGTGAACAACTCGACCGTTTGCGCAGCGTCAACTACGAGCAGGCCTGCGCAACGATGGCGCTGTTCGACACCCCCGAGGTCTGCGTCGATCGGCTGCACGAAATGCAGGAGCAACTCAAAATAGGCCGCGTGATTTGCTGGTTCAATATCGGTGGTGGAGTTCCTCATTCAAAGGTGATGCGCAGCATGGAGCTTTTTGCCGCCAGGGTGATGCCCCATTTTCAGTGACTGTCGGGAAAGCAGATAATTCCTCTGGCGTTTTCGCTAAAATGGTTTAATGAGTAATGCGCCGCGCTTTCAGCCATAGGAAGGCTGTGCAGCTTTTGTGAACCGACCCCGTCACGATAGCGCGCGTGCCCCATTCCGGGATGAAGAACTGCACACCGAGCTGGCCCATGTGGATCTCGGGGTCGTGGGTATTCGACGTGAAGAAAGCCCCTGATCGCAAATTGTGATCAATGCGAACGTTTCCGGTCCGCCGCACCGCATCGAACCTGGCGGATTGAGATCGACACATGCCACGGCGCCGCTGAGCTCTGGCGTACACAACGTAGTAAAGCCCATGACCGCGAATGTTTTCGAGATTACTACTCACAAGAGCTTCAATCGGGACCAATAGCGACTCGGAACGATCCGATTGTGACTTTAATAAAGTACCGTCAGCTTTATAAACGTCGACTCGAAACTCGCTATTGGAGAGCCATCGCCGGTATGATCAGGCAATCCGGAGTTGTCGCTGACAGGCTTCGAGCCCTTCAACTGCTTCACTTCGCCGTTCTACCTTTCTGCCGCTCAAAAGAACAAAAATTCGCACGATAAAAAAGATCATCGATTTAACGTCAAGGGCGCGATAGGGCTTTTAGAAGGAGACTTGCGTAGTCTCGAAAAAGCCGATGATTATAGTCATTCGCAATAGATTCCATAAGATTTGATGATATCGGGAAGCGGCGTGCCCGCCGGAGCATACTGGCGTCGTTTTTTGAGGTTGGCGAAGTCGGCTTCGATGCGGTTAAGGTCGGGGCTGGGGCGTAATTCCTTACACAGCATGCACCGGGTCCAAGCGTTGACCAGCACGGTATCGGCAGTACCGGAGAAGAGCATGGGCGCCAGAAAATCAGCGCCCCGC
>JAFAQG010000859.1 GCA_019246575.1 Acidobacteriaceae bacterium | reverse complement strand
GCCGTCCATTCTCGCGGACTTCCTTGCCGCCGCCGTCAACGTCAACGCCATGCTCTGGAAATCGTCGCCTGCGGCAACCGAGCTCGAGCAAGTCACGCTCGACTGGCTCCGGCAATGGCTGCGTTTGGACGAGCGGTTCTTCGGGATCATCTACGACACCGCATCCGTCAGCACCATGCAGGCCATCGCGGCCGCGCGCGAGTGGATCGCGCCCGAATGCCGCGTTAACGGTATGTCGGCCAATCTCACCGTCTACATCTCGGAGCAGACTCATTCATCCGCCGAGAAGGCCGCCATCACGCTTGGATTTGGGCAGGCAAACGTTCGCAAGATCCCGGTAGACGAGCATTTCCAGATGAGACCCGATCTGCTCGAAGACACCGTTCGTGACGATCTTGCGCATGGCAAGCGCCCCTGTTGCATCGTCGCCTCCGTTGGCTCTACGTCCACTACCGCCATCGATCCCGTACCTGCAATTGCCGGCATCGCAGACCGCCACCGCATCTGGCTACACGTGGATGCCGCATATGGAGGTTCCGCCGCGGTGGTCCCTGAGATGCGCCACATCCTGGCCGGCGTTGAGCGCGCGCACTCATTCGTCATCAACCCGCACAAGTGGTTGTATGTCTCAATCGATTGCAGCGTCCTCTACACACGCCTGCCCGAAATCTTCCGCCGCGCTTCATCGCTCACACCCGAGTACCTGCGAACCGGTGAAGACGACGGTGTCGTCAATTACATGGATTACGGCGTTCAGCTCGGCCGCCGCTTCCGTGCCCTGAAGCTCTGGTACGTGATGCGCTATTACGGCCGGCAAGGCGTGATGGCGATGCTGCGCGAGGCGCTCCGCCTTGGTCAGCTGCTGAAGTCGCTCGTCGAAAGCGATCCCGATTTCGAATTGTGCGCGCCTGTACCCTTCTCTCTTGTCTGCTTTCGCTACCGCGCCGAGAATGCATTCAATGAGCGTCTCCTGTTTGAAATCAATGCCACGCGCCAGGCTTTCCTTTCACATACCGTTCTGAACCGCCGCTTCGTTCTTCGCTTCGCAATCGGGAACTTTCAGACAACCGAAGAAGACGTGCGCGAAACCTGGAGCTTGATTCAGTCCATCGCGCGAGACCTCGCATCAACGCGACCCTGATGAAAGCCAACCGGCTCGCAACCACACTCTGCGGCATCGAGCTCCGCAATCCCGTTCTCGCTGCCTCCGGTACCTTTGCTTACGGCATCGAGTTCGCCGAAATTGTCGATCTCAACCTGTTGGGCGGCATCGTGACCAAAGGTTTGTCTCGTGAGCCCATGGCCGGCAATCCTGCGCCACGCCTCTGGCCTACCGAGGCCGGCATGATGAACTCCGTCGGCCTGCAGAATATTGCCGTCCATGCATTCATCCGTGAAAAGCTGCCCAAACTGCGGCACTACTCGGTGCCGGTTTTCGCTAACGTGTTCGGATACCGTGTCGACGATTATTGCGAAGTCATACGCGCACTCGAAGACGCAGACGGCGTCGCCGGTTACGAACTGAATGTTTCCTGCCCGAACACGGAGCAGGGCGGGATGTATTTCTCGAGTGACCCGGCCCTGCTGTTTGAGCTCGTTTCGCACGTGCGCCCCCTCGCCAGGCGCCCACTGCTCGTAAAGCTTTCGCCGAATGTGGCGCGCATCGAGCCTTTTGCCCGAGCCGGAGAAGACGCAGGAGCAGACGCCATATCACTCGTGAACACGTTCGTGTCCCTTGCTATCGATGTCGAGCAGCGCACGCCTCGCATCGGGGCCGGCTTCGGCGGTCTCTCCGGCCCGGCTATTAAGCCCATCGCCCTGCGCATGGTATACCAAGCTGCCCAAGCCGTGAAGGTGCCCGTCGTCGGCATGGGAGGCATTGCCAACGGTCGCGATGCGGCCGAGTTTCTAGTTGCCGGCGCTGCGGCCGTCCAGGTCGGCACTGCGACATTCGTCGATCCGCGCGCGCCGCTCAAAGTCGCTGAGCAACTCGGGGGTCTCCTCTCTCGATTGAACGTGCCCAATGTCTCCGATCTCGTCGGCACGTTGCGTCTGCCTCCACCCGCCGCCAAGCCCGTCGCAAACACTGCCCATGCAAAATGAAGCAATGAAACAGATCGTCACCACCGACAAAGCCCCGAAAGCAATCGGCCCTTATTCGCAGGCCGTCAAGAGCAATGGGTTTGTGTTTCTCAGCGGCCAGGTTCCTTCAGATCCGCGCACCGGCGCGATCGTCGGCGGTTCCATCCAGCAGCAGACCGAGCGCGTGCTCGAAAACATCAAGGGCCTTCTCGAAGCCGCCGGCCTTACACTGCACCACGTCATCAAGGCAACCGTATTTCTCAAAGACATCTCGCACTTCGCCGACATGAATCAGGTCTACGCAAAATACTTCACCGCCCAACCGCCCGCTCGCACCACCGTCGAAGTCGCCCGTCTCCCACGCGACGTTCAGATCGAAATCGAAGTGATCGCAGTCGAACCGTCCGCGTAATCGAACCCCGTTTATAATCAGAACGAAAACCATTGCTAGCCCGCACGCCGCCTGCTGCTGTTCAGCGCAACGCCGCGCAATCGCCGTGAACTGCGTTTA
>JAFAQG010000838.1 GCA_019246575.1 Acidobacteriaceae bacterium | reverse complement strand
TCAGAAGACTGCTGTCTTGAACATATTTGGTCGCCGGTTTTGAAATCCGATCCAACTGCCCCTGAGCCAGCCATACCGCGACATTCGTGTCGAGGTAGGCCGTCACAGCTCGGACCAGTCTTTTTCCCAAGCTGTTTGCATTTCGGCTTTCAATTCAGCCATATCCATTTCCGGATATTCCGGGTTGACGATCTGGAGCGGAGTGATCCGGGCGAGCTTGTCGAGATCGGTCGGAACGACTTTAAAATGCCTGCCCTTGTGGACGAAGTTTAGATCCTCGCCTCTCGTAGTCGCCTCGATCAGTTTGAATAGATCCCGCCGAAGTTGCGTGATTGTCAATTCCACGTCCACAGTATAGCGTACAGCATGTACGCGCTGCAAGGCCCGATATGTACATTTAGCTAGTCGGAAACAGGCCTCCCAACTCCTAAGAAATCGCCCGCCAGCTTCTGCCCTCCCGCGCCAGCAATTCGTCCGCACACCCCGGACCCTCGCCTCCGGCTGTGTAGTTCGGAAAGCATTTCGGAGGCGTGTCGCGCCAAACATCGAGAACGGGCTGCACCACCCTCCAGCCAGCCTCGACGTTATCGGCCCGCTGGAACAGGGTGGCATCCCCAATCATCACGTCGTAGAGCAGCGTTTCGTAGCCGGTGCGGGGAGCTGTCCCGAAATAATCCTCATATTTGAAGTCCATCCGCACGTCCCCAAGCTTGACGACGGGCCCGGGAATCTTCGCGCCGAATTCGAGCGCAATCCCTTCATCGGGCTGAATTCTAAGCAGCAGCCAGTTCGGCGCCGGCGTTCGAACCTCCGTCTTGCGAAAGAGCGCCGCCGGGGTCTCTTTGAACCTGATTGCAATTTGAGATTTCCGGCGCGCCAGACGCTTGCCCGTGCGAAGGTAAAACGGGACGCCCGACCAGCGCCAGTTGTCGATCGACAATTTGAGCGCGGCGTATGTCTCGGTCTGTGAGCTCGGCGAGACATCCGGCTCTTGACGATATCCCGCCACGGGCTGGCCGTCGATTTCTCCCGGGCCGTACTGCCCGCGCACCGCGATGCACGCGACCTCCTCCGGAGAACAGACGCGTATCGCTTCGATCACCTTCTCCTTTTCAGTTCGGACGGCATCTGCGCTGAAGGAGTTTGGAGCTTCCATAGCCGTCATGGCAACAAGCTGAAACAGATGGTTGGGTACCATGTCTCGCAGCGCGCCGGTGCTTTCATAAAACCGACCGCGTTTTTCAA
This sequence comes from Acidobacteriaceae bacterium, assembly GCA_019246575.1. Next base: position 1,885 of record JAFAQG010000838.1, on the reverse strand, counting down.
CGCCCACCGTTTCAGCCACGGTGATCTGAATGTGGTCGATGCGGTCGCGATTCCAGATCGGCTCGAACATCCCGTTTGCAAAACGGAACATCATGATGTTTTGTACGGTTTCTTTGCCCAGGAAGTGATCTATTCTGTAAATCTGGCTTTCGTTCAGGACGCAGAGAATCTCTTTGTTTAAAGCCTTGGCAGAGGCGAGATCGTGCCCGAAAGGTTTCTCGATGACCACCCGCCGCCAGTGGCCGTCCTCTTCCCGTGCCAGCCCGCTTTCGCCCAAACACTTCACTGCGGGCCCGAAGAAACGGTCGGCAATGGCCAGGTAAAAGAGGTAATTTCCATTGCTGTGAAAATCGCCGTCGATGCTGCTTAGCTTTGTCTTTAAGTTCTCGTACGTCGCGGGATCGTTCAGATCGCCGCGAATGTAATTGAGCCGCGGCCGAATCCCCGCCCACACTTTTTCGTCGAACTCGGAATGCCCCGCGGTGTCTACGAACTCCTTTGTCATCGTCTTCAACGATTCGCCCCATTGCTCCCCGTTCATATCGGCGAGGTCCATCCCGACAATGGCGAATTCGTCGGGAAGAAGGTCCGTGGAGGCCAGGTTGTATAGAGCAGGAACCACTAATCGTCTCGTCAGGTCGCCGCCCGCGCCGAAAATCACCATCGCGCACGGGCCGGCCCGTTTGGCCAAAGTGAGTCTGCTGTCAGTCATCGCTCCTTGATTATGAATTGAGCTGTGGCGGCGTCACGAGAACCGGTGATCGCGGACTAGTACCCGAACCTCCTCACCAGGCTTGTAACACGCATCCAGTAGGGATAACATCTCAGCTATCGTTTTTCCGCAAGGAGGAAGGGGATGCTCAAACGCACACTGGCGGTCAGCGTCGTGTTCCTGTTGGCATTTACGAGTTGCAAAGTTACAAAGGTTGAACACTTACCGGCTGCAAGCGTTCCGCGGCCGGCGAACGAAAAAATTGTCGGAATCACTACGACAGCAGGTCAGGATGTTCGTTTCGATGCGCCGGGTGCATCGGTGAGCGGTGCTACTTTGCATGCGTCGGTTTCAGCCAAACCGTATGAAATTTCACTTAGCGAAATCCAGCGGTTTTGGGTGGAAAGGAAGGAGATATCGAAGGTCAGGACGATCGGTCTGGTTGCCGGGGTCGCAGCCGGCACAATAGCGGTTATCGTTGCTGTTGCGGCCGCAACGAAGCAATCGTGCCCGTTCGTGTACTCGTGGAATGGAACTGAATATGTGTTCGATGCGGAGCCATACGGCGGTGCGATCACGCGCGGTCTGGAGAAGGACGATTACTCGGAGCTGGAACATCTCCGCGAGCAGGACAACCGCTATCGCCTTCGAATCACAAACGAGGTGGACGAGCAGCAATATACAAATCTGATGGAGCTCTGGGTGGTGGATCACGATCCCGGCACTCGTGTGCTCGCGGACCAGGACGGTCATCTGCATACCGTCGGCAACGTGCGAGAGTTGCTCAATGTCAGAGATAGCGCTGGAGCTGACCTGGCGCCCTGGCTACGAGCGACAGACCGGCTGATCTGGGAGCCCGAGGCACTCCCCGATGCGCAAGGAAATCTCCGACACGAAATTACGATGGAGTTCCCGAAGCCGCCCGGTGCGACAAGCGCGAAGCTGGTGGTCAATGCCGCAACCGGCCTGTGGGGATCGTACATGATTAAGAAAATGGTGGAACTACGCGGGCGCGCCGCGCGCGACTGGTTTTGGAAGATCGATCATGATCCCGCCGAGGTCCGGTCTCTGTTCGCGTGGGACCTGCGCGAAGAGCTCTTTGCGCTCAAGATCTACGTCCAAGAACCGACGGGCTGGGAGGTTCGCGGCGTTTTGCAGGGCATGGGCCCGTTC